>NZ_CAWOJA010000012.1:0-75949 GCF_963881615.1 Rahnella sp. CJA17(1/100)
TGCCGTGGGCATCAGCGGGAGCCATCCCGGGTCATCTGAAGCATTTTTACAGCAACGCAGCGATGCTAAAACTGCCCTCGAGACGTGAGCGTGAATATGTCAGGGAAGTGAGAGAAAAAAGGTCGAAGTATCCCTTAAAAAACAATGCCGGTCACCTTAAGTGACCGGCATTAGCCATGAAGGCGACCTTTTTACTTCCAGCCTTTTACTTCCCATCATACAGAACCGGCTTAGTCCTGAGAGACACCGTCGGAATCGACGCTGAAATTACTGCGACCATCAGGCAGCTGGCGCGATTTCCCTTCATCATCTACAGCAACATACGTAAACACCGCTTCAGTGGCCCTGTAACGCTGTCCGATGGGCTCAGAAGAGACTTTCTTCACCCACACTTCCACGTTGATGGTGATCGAGCTATTACCGGTACGAATACAGCGTGCGTAGCAGCACACCACATCCCCGACAGCCACGGGTTTAAGAAACGTCATGCCGTCAACGCGTACGGTCACTACGCGACCTTTGGCGATTTCTTTCGCCTGAATCGCCCCGCCCATATCCATCTGCGACATCAGCCATCCGCCAAAGATGTCGCCATTCGCATTGGTGTCAGCTGGCATCGCCAGCGTACGCAACACCATTTCACCATTGGGTAAGCTATGTTTTTCGTTCATACGATAGGCTTCACACAGTTCAACAATTTGAAAAAGTAAGGCCTTTCAAAGAAAGGCCCGTGCAGAAGAATGCTTATTTTTTTTCGTCATCCGGCATATGCCGGTAAATATAGACGCCACTCAACAGGGTGAATACCAGCGTCAGTGCGGTCAGGCCAAATACCTTGAAGTTAACCCAGATATTCTGCGGTAACCAAAAGGCCACATAGATATTGGCCAGTCCGCACAGCAGGAAAAAGATGGCCCAGCTGACGTTCAGTTTATTCCATACGTGATCCGGCAATGTCAGCTCTTTACCCAACATACGCTGGATTAACGGCTTTTTCAGAACCAGCTGGCTGATCAGTAATGCACCGGAGAACAGCATATAAATAACTGTCACTTTCCATTTAATGAATTCGTCATTATGGAAAACCAGTGTCAGGGTGCCGAAAACAGCGACCATCGCGAAGGTGATTAACGTCATCTTCTCGATTTTGCGATACAGAATCCAGGTAATCACTAACGCTAACGCGGTGGCCGCAATTAACGCGCCTGATGCGACAAAAATATCGTAAAGCTTATAAACCACAAAAAAGACAATCAGGGGAAGAAAATCGAGGAGCTGCTTCATACTTCATTCCATGTTTTATGTATGGGATGACTATACCGGAATCATTTCGCGGACAAAAGAAAAGGGCGCCGGAGCGCCCCTGAAAAAGTTATGTCTATATTATGCATGTAATTTCATGTAAAGACGGAACAGATAAATCAGCATAAAGGCGCTGATCAGGTTGCTCACTGCGCCGAGGATCACTGCACCAATCATCGGATTCAGCGCACTCAGTACGCCAACAAACAGCATCAGCACCACCTGCGCCACAATCCACAGCATCACGGCCGGGGCGACCAGACGCACATTGCTGAAGGCCAGGCGGGTGCTCAGGCGCATTGCTTTGAACACGCCGGCATTCTCTTTACAGGAAATAACCGGTGACATTGACCAGGCAATCGCAATCAGGAATGCCGGAACAAACAGCAGCGCCAGACCGATACGGAACATGATGCTGTAAATAAACAGCAAAATGGCCAGACGTGGCAACACCGGCAATGACGCACTCAAAATTTGCGTGATACTGGCGCGAACGCCCTGAGAAATCAGTTGGATCAACGTCAGAACGCCGCCGACCAGAATAACGTTTCCGGCGAGCGTTGACAGCAGAGCGGCCAGGCTGTAACGGAAAATCGCGCTTTGCTGCTCCGGAGTAATCTGCTGCTCAATATATCCCATCATATCGCCGACGCTCATGCCGGTCATGTTACTCATCAGTTGCCCGATGGCCTCGACCTGCTCAGATGAAGGACTTAAAACCCAGCTTAATATGACGGTGATTAATGCGGCCAGAACCGAGAGCGCCAAAACGCTACTCATCTGATTACGCATAAAATTATAACTGTCACGGTACAACGTACTGGCCGTGATAGACATGGACGCTCCTTGGCAAAAAGCAAAAATCAATAAGGCGGGGATTGTACCCTTTAAATACCCTCCGCCGATAGTTTTGCGCTGATTTCCTGTCAGACCCGTCGATCAATCTCTGCTTAAACGCAACTGAGGTGGCTGAGATCAATCGTCGGTAAATTTACATCCAGAGGGGGCAGGCCATACTTCGCACGGGCACGATCGCAGGCGGCATTGCCGATGCCATTCAACCCTGACTGATCGAATTCGCGGCACGGTGTCGGACGGTTGAGATAAACAGAACAGGAAACCGCATGTCCCACTTCACCCTCCAGGGCAACACAGCGCGGCGTTTTACTGTTCGTGCCTTGCATGCAACTCAGAAAAGGGGTGACTTGCTCTGTCAGTGCCTGCGGAACACAGCCGCCAGCCTCTTCAGATTCAGCCCAATAAAATGAAACGCGGAAATAAGCGCAGCATGCGCCACAGGTCATACAAGGATTGTTAATTTCGCCCATCTTGGAAGTTACCGACTCCTTACGGCACCAAACCAAAACTAACTATGAGTATGCAAATTACGCAGCACCATTTTTTTTAGCAACTGAAATATCACCTGTTAACAAAACAACAAAATCTCCTCATTTTTGATGCAGATCAATTCCTTTGTTTTTATAGATTTAGATCGCTTTGCGGAAGATGCATTTTCTTACTTTTTGTTTTAAAGATGTGATCCCGCATTGATCAAACCATACCAAAGAGTAGGTATCATTCGCGCAGTTGATAACTAATCCACACAAAGGGAAGGGACAATGAAAGCAGCATATTGGGCATTAGTGGCAGCAGCGGCATTTCCGGCAGTCTCGAGCGCACATCAGGCAGGGGATGTGATTTTTCGCGTAGGGACAGCCACGGTTCGTCCGACAGAAGGCTCGGACAACGTGCTGGGTCTGGGTTCATTTAATATCAATAACAACACGCAGATGGGATTAACCCTCGGTTACATGTTCACTGACAATATCGGGATGGAGTTGCTTGCAGCCACGCCGTTCCAGCACAAAGTCGGTCTGCAAAGTACCGGGACTATCGCAGAAGTGAAACAATTACCGCCGTCTCTGATGGCGCAATATTACTTTGGTGACCGTCAGGACAAATTGCGTCCGTACCTCGGAGTAGGTATCAACTACACCACATTTTATGACGCGGATTTCAACCAGACCGGGCGTGATGCCGGGCTGTCTGATTTAAGCGTCAAAGATTCCTGGGGTGTGGCAACGCAGGCTGGTCTGGATTACAACCTGGACGATAACTGGTTAATTAACATGTCTGTCTGGTGGATGGATATTGATACGGAAGTCAAATTCAAAGCTGGTGGTGAGCAGCAAAACATCAACACCCGGATCGACCCATGGGTCTTTATGTTTGGCGCCGGCTATCGTTTCTGATTTCCGGAAAGACGGTCCAAAAAAAGAGGCGCTTCGGCTAATGCCGGTCACTTAAGCATTTTTATGAATACAAATTCATTTTTGTGCTTCAAAGGATAATGAAGGAATCAGGCTTATAGCGCTATTTTTCTTCATCGAAGGCCCAAATTCACGGGCCTCATTTCCTTAAGTGACCGGCATTAGGCGCTTCGGCGCCTCTTAGATTTTCAGTTTGCTACATTCCTGATTATTTCAGTCGCATATCATTCTCAATTGAACGCACACCGGCTACGCCGCGAGTCACTTCAACTGCACGGTTTGCATCTGCTGTTGACGTCACAAAACCACTCAACTGTACGCGGCCTTTAAAGGTCTCGACACTGATCTCAGTGGATTTAATACTCTTATCTGCCAGCAGGGCAGATTTTACTTTTGTGGTGACGACAGTGTCATCGATGTAACCACCGGTTCCTTCTGATTTTTTGGTCGGCGCACAAGCGGCAACAGCCAGGACCACAACCGCTGCCATGCAGAATGCGGACAATGTTTTGAATAGCTTCATAAAATAACACTCCATGATTTGTTATAAAACCAAAAGAAACAACATGTTAGCTGAGCAGATGATATCTCTCTCATACAGTATCATTGATCTGCAGAGTAATTTTAGTTTGGATTATTGAAATGGGTAATACAAATTAAGCGGGGTAAAAAAAAGTAAGAAATTAAAAGAAACAGAACCTTAGTCACTGTATGACTGAGGTTCTGTCTGAGAGAGGGTTAAGCGCGGGTCGCGGCCTTCATTTCACTGACAAAGCGGGAAAGCTGAGCCAGCATTTCAGAAGGCTGATGCTGATTGTTTTCGATGATACGCACCGTAGCTGAACCGGAAATAGCACCGGCTGCGCCTGCGGCCAGCGTTTCTTTCACCTGTGAAGGTTCGGAAATACCAAAGCCCTGCAAGGGTGGCGCGGCATTGTATTCACGTAACTTATCAACCAAGTGATTCAGCGGCGTCAGCGCGCGTTTTTCAGTGCCTGTCACGCCTGCACGTGACAGCAAGTAAGTGTATCCGCGGCCATGAGACGAAATCTCACGCAGCAAATCGTCAGAGGCATTTGGCGGACAGATGAAGATAGGAGCGATGCCGTGGCGTAACGCGGCCGCACGGAATGGCGCAGATTCTTCAAACGGCACATCGGCAACCAGCACCGAATCGACGCCCACTTCAGCGCAACGCTGATAGAAGGTTTCAATACCATTGTGGAACACCAGGTTGGCATACATCAGCAGGCCAATCGGAATATCCGGATGCTTTTCGCGAATACGGGCCAGCATGTTGAAGCATTGCGTTGGCGTCACACCCGCAGCAAAAGCACGCAGGTTTGCATTCTGAATGGTCGGGCCATCGGCCAGAGGATCGGAGAACGGCACACCCAGTTCCAGTGCGTCGGCACCGGCTTCAATCAGCGTATCGATGATGGACAGTGACAGCTCAACGCCCGGATCGCCCAGCGTGACAAAAGGAACAAATGCGCCTTCTTTTTTGCTTTCCAGACGCTTGAATAATTGCTGATAACGTTCCATTAAATCTCTCCCCGGGCAGTCAGGATGTCGTGTACGGTGAAAATGTCTTTGTCGCCGCGACCTGACAAATTCACGACCAGGATTTGTTCTTTCTCTGGTGTTTCCTTGATCAGTTTCAGCGCGTAAGCCAGCGCATGAGAGGATTCCAGTGCAGGAATAATCCCTTCATGGCGGGACAATTCTTTAAAGGCATCCAGCGCTTCATCATCGGTAATCGACACATATTCTGCACGACCAATACTGTTGAGGAACGCGTGTTGCGGGCCGACGGACGGGAAATCCAGACCGGCTGAAATCGAGTAGGATTCTTCAATCTGACCTTCAGAGGTCTGCATCATCGGTGCTTTCATGCCGAAGTAAATACCGACGTGACCGTGTTTGAGCGGCGCGCCGTGTTGTCCGGTTTCAATGCCCAGACCACCCGGTTCAACGCCAATCAGCTTCACGCTGGTATCGTCGATGAAATCCGCAAACATACCGATCGCATTGGAGCCGCCGCCGACGCAGGCAATCACCGCATCCGGCAGGCAGCCTTCGCGTTCCTGCATCTGCACTTTGGTTTCTTCGCCGATCATACGCTGGAATTCACGCACGATGGTCGGATACGGATGCGGGCCTGCTGCCGTGCCCAGCATGTAGTGGGCTTTTTCATAGCTGCCAGACCAGTCACGCAGCGCTTCATTACAGGCATCTTTCAGCGTGGAAGAACCGCTGTGAACCGGAATCACTTCAGCCCCCATCAGACGCATACGGAACACGTTTGGCGACTGACGCTCAATGTCTTTTGCGCCCATATAAATGCGGCATTTCAGGCCGAGCAGCGCACAGGCCAGTGCCGATGCCACGCCGTGCTGACCCGCGCCGGTTTCGGCGATGATTTCAGTTTTGCCCATGCGTTTGGCCAGTAATGCCTGACCCAACACCTGGTTAGTTTTGTGCGCGCCGCCGTGCAGCAAATCTTCACGCTTAAGGTACAGCTTGGTTTTGGTGCCTGCGGTCAGGTTTTTACACAACGTCAGCGCTGTCGGGCGGCCTGCGTAGTTTTTCAGTAAATCAATGAATTCGGCCTGAAACTCAGGGTCGCGCTGTGCGCTGACAAAAGCTTCTTCCAGCTGAGCCAGCGCTGGCATCAGAATTTGCGGGACATACTGGCCGCCAAATTCGCCAAAGTAGGGATTAAGTAAAGTCATGTTATCGCGTCCTGTCTGTCAATTTTTGCGTCATTGCGTGCGGCTTAATACGCCCGCAATGTCTGGAATACGGCATTAATTTTCCCGGCATCTTTGATGCCCGGCTCGCTTTCAACACCGGAGTTGAAATCCAGGCCTGCGCAACCGAGTTGTGCGGCTTCGACGCAGTTATCTGCGCTCAGTCCACCAGCGAGTAAGGTGTTGCTCAAATCCTGACCGGCCAGTTTGCTCCAGTCGAACCGGTGACCCGTGCCCCCTTTGCCGTTGTCCAGGACGTAACGATCCACGTGATTCAGGTCGCGCGCTGGCAATGTTTCTTTGACGCTCAGCGCTTTCCAGATCTGAACCGTTTGCGGCAAGGCTGTGCGCAGGGCATCGATATAAACCTGATCTTCGTCGCCATGAAGCTGCACGGCGGCCAGGTTTAATGTCTGAGCCGTCTGGGCCACTGTGGTGATTTCTTCATCCCGGAACACGCCGACATACTTCAGCGGTGCACCGTTTTGTACTTCTTTCGCCAGCGTGTGGGTCACAAAGCGCGGTGAGGTGTCGACGAAAATCAGTCCGCCATAAATAGCGCCAGCTTCGTGCGCGGCTTTGGCATCCTGAGCGCGGGTCAGGCCACAGACCTTGTTTTCACCGAGCAGCACCCGACGAACGGCACTGCTCAGGTCTTGTTCCGACATCAGCGCACTGCCGATCAGGAAGCCATTGGCGAAGCGGCTCAGTTCACGGATTTGTCCGTAAGTATTAATACCTGATTCACTGATGACCGTGACGCCATGCGGTACGCGCGGTGCCAGCTCACGGGTGCGGTTCAGGTCGATAGACAAATCGCGCAAATCGCGGTTATTGATACCGACGACTTTGGCTTTCAGTTTAACGGCGCGATCCAGTTCTTCTTCATTACTGGCCTCCGTCAGCACGCCCATGTTAAGGCTGTGAGCAACTGCGGCGAGCTGAACGTACTGATCGTCATCGAGCACTGACAGCATCAGCAAAATCGCATCAGCCTGATAGAAACGGGCCAGATGGATCTGATACGGGTCGATAATAAAATCTTTGCACAGCACAGGCTGTGTGACGGTTTTGCTCACCAGCGGCAGAAAATCAAAACTGCCCTGGAAGTATTTTTCGTCCGTTAATACGGAGATGGCGGAAGCGTAGTCTTTATAAACGCTGGCGATTTCTACCGGATCAAAGTTATCGCGGATCTTGCCTTTCGACGGAGACGCTTGTTTGCACTCCAGAATAAAGGCCGTTCTTGCCCCTTGCAGGGCATGGTAGAAACTGCGCTGGCTCTGAGTTATGTCGTTCTGAAAGCTGGCCAGCGGTTGCTGATCTTTACGTGCCGCGACCCAAATTTCTTTATCGCGAACAATTTTGTGGAGCACGGTTTCCTGCTGCATCACTTATCCTCTTGCTGCCAATGCCACCACGCGCTGGTAGGGTTCACCGCTACGCATGACGGCCAAAGCCTGTTGTGCATTTTGCTTTAAATCTTCCTGACCGAACAGACGCAGTAACATCGCCACATTAACGGCCACTGCGGCTTCATGGGCCGGATCTCCTTTACCTTGTAATAAGCGTGCCAGAATGTCACGGTTTTCTTCCGGCTCGCCACCCAGCAGGGATTCTATCGGATAATTATCCATACCGAAGTCCTGTGGCGTCAGTTCATAACTGGTTATTTGACCGTCTTTCAGCTCCGCAACCTGCGTTGCCGCGTGGATCGCCACTTCATCCATGCCGCCGCCGTGAACCACTGCCGCACGCTCATAACCCAGTGCCCGCAATGTTTCTGCAATCGGCTGCACCAGTTCGGGGCTGTACACGCCAATCAGTGCCAGCGGAGGACGTGCCGGGTTGATCAGCGGCCCGAGCACGTTAAACAGCGTGCGGGTTTTCAGCGATTTACGCACCGGCATCGCATGGCGGAAACCGGTGTGGTATTGCGGCGCGAACAGGAAACACACACCCAGATCATCAAGCGCGGCCCGGGATTCTTCCGCAGGCATATCCAGACGGATGCCAAAAGCAGCCAGTAAATCCGATGAGCCCGAACGGCTGGACACGCTGCGGTTGCCGTGTTTTGCCACCCGTGCCCCACACGCCGCCGCTACAAAGGCGCTGGCGGTGGAAATATTGATGCTGTTGGTGCCGTCGCCGCCGGTGCCGACAATGTCCGCAAACGGATAGTCAGGACGCGGGAACGGCTCGGCGTGTGCCAGCAATGCTTTGGCGGCGCCGGCGATTTCAGCCGGTTGCTCACCGCGCACTTTCATGCTGATTAATGCACCGGCCAGTTGCGCCGGTTCCAGTTCGCCATTCACGATGGCGGTAAATAGCTGCTGGCTTTCTTCCTGCGTCATTGTCTGAGCGCGGAACAGATTGTCGAGAATGCCGGGAATAGTTTGCGTTTGCATGACAGTTCTCCTTACGCCAAAGCCCAGGCCAGTGTCTGCTCAAGCAGACGGGCGCCCTGTGAAGTTAGAATGGATTCCGGATGGAACTGGAAACCGCAGACGCGATCTTCTTCGTGACGTACTGCCATCACCATATCGCCGTAGCGGGCGTTGACGGTCAGTCCTTCAGGGATCTGGCTGCCGACCAGCGAGTGATAACGCGCCACCGGCAGCGGATTGTTCATACCGGCAAACATCGCTTCGTTGTCATGCGTAATAGAAGAGGCTTTGCCGTGCAGGATTTCACCGGCCTGGCCGACGAAACCGCCGTAGGTTTCCACAATTGCCTGATGACCGAGGCAGATACCGATAATCGGCAACTGACCGCGCAGGCGTTTGAGCAGCTCAGGCATGCAACCGGCTTCGGACGGCGTACCCGGTCCCGGAGAAAGCACCAGCACCGGTTTTTCCAGCTGGCTGAGTTTTTCAATAATGACGTCAGCCGGGATCTGATTGCGATAAATCACCACGTTATGTCCGCTCGAGCGCAACTGATCGACGAGGTTGTATGTAAAGGAATCGACGTTATCGATGAGTAAGATATCGGCCATCTTAAAATACCTCTTTCGCATTATGGGCGGTGGCGATGGCACGCAGCACTGCACGGGCTTTATTACGGGTTTCGTCGGCTTCGGCTTGCGGAACGGAATCGAGCACCACGCCGCCGCCAGCCTGTACGGTGGCGATGCCGTCTTCGACATAGGCGGAGCGGATCACGATGCAGGTATCTAAATCACCGTGAGCGGTGAAGTAACCCACTGCGCCGCCGTAGCTTCCGCGACGGGTTTGCTCGGAGGCAGAAATCAGCTGCATGGCGCGCACTTTCGGTGCGCCGGTCAGTGTGCCCATGTTCATCACGGCCTGATAAGCGTGCAGTACGTCGAGGTCATGACGCAGCGTGCCAACCACGCGGGACACCAGATGCATCACGAAGGAATAGCGGTCAACTTTAGTCAGGTCCGCCACGTAACGGCTGCCCGGCTCACAGATACGCGCCAGATCGTTACGCGCCAAATCCACCAACATCAGATGTTCGGCCAGCTCTTTATGGTCAGTCCGCATTTCCAGTTCGATACGGCTGTCGAGATCCAAATCCAGTGAACCGTCAGCACGGCGACCGCGAGGGCGTGTACCGGCAATCGGATAGATTTCAATCTGACGGTTTGTCGCGTCGTATTTCAGCGCACTTTCCGGCGACGCGCCGAACAACGTGAAATCGTTATCCTGCATGAAGAACATATACGGGCTTGGGTTGTTATTTTTCAGCGTTTCGTAAGCGGCCAGCGGAGCAGGGCACGGCAATGAGAAACGGCGTGAAGGCACCACCTGGAAAATTTCACCGGCGCGGATCGCCACTTTCATCTTCTCTACCACTGCACCAAACTCTTCATCGCTCTGATTTACGCTCAGTTGCATTTCCGGCACGCTCTGGTGCGGAATGGCGTGCGGCGGTAGCTGTAACTGGTGCTGCAGTTGTTCAAGGCGGGCTTGCAGACGCTGTTTCTCTTCCGGCGACGGCGTAAACAGGCTAGCCTGCAAACGGCATGAACGGTTCTGATGGTCGAGTACCAGCAGAGTTTCTGCCAGATAGAAGCAGAAATCCGGGCAACGCTGGTCAGACTCTAATGCCGGTAAATCTTCAAAACCGGCGACCAGATCGTAGGCAAACAGGCCTCCGAGGAACATCGCTTCGCGCTCATCGGCAGGCGCTTCAACTGAGGTCAGGATGCTGCGCAACGCATCAAACACGGAACGCGAACGCAGGCGGGCGTCTTCATCCTGCATCTGGTCGATGGACGGGAAACTCAGCTCGCGGCCATTCGGACGCACGTCGTTACGAATTTCAGCCGGTAACGCGGCGTCAATCAGTGAGAGTAATGACGCGCCGTTTGGCGTGAGTGCCTGAATCGAAACCCGGGAACCCAGCGCCGTGATGCGCAGGGCGCTGTCGACAATCAACAGGCTCTTCAGGTTTTCTTTGCTGGTCACTTCGGAGGACTCCAGCAGCAGGGTCGCCGGACGGGCGCCGCACAACTGATGGAAAATGGCCGTCGGGTCGCCGCGGTAACATCCTTCTGCGGTCAGCAATTCTAAACGTGGTTTCTGAATAGTCATTTTGCTTCCTGAAATTTTCTCAACGTTTGTATTAAACGGATTTCAAATTAGACGGCCACAAAAAAGCCCGCATTATGCGGGCTTCGGAAATCTTGCAGCGTCTGATGACAGCTATGCGTGATTACTCCGCCCGACAAGGGGAAGTACGCCACCAGCTGAGAACCGCCATCATGTAAGTTTTCATCATCAGACACTCTTGTTTGTTTATGAAGCTATCGTTTTTAAAACGTAAGCTTTCTGAATCGGTTTGTCTCGGTGTTCATTGCTGAGTTATTCCGTGAACTTGCGTACTAGTAAACTAGTTCAGGGATGTAAAGTCAACCCTCTTTTAGCGCAATTTCCCCCTTTGGTGCGGCGACGTTGTGCAAACACTGTTGTTATAGCACTGTAACAGTGCGTAACGGCCGGGTGAAATCATCCCTAACGTGCAACTCACTAACGCGTTATGATATGTGCTGCATTCAGAAACAGGTTAATTCCCTACGTGACGATGACTTTACCAACAAACACTTCGCCTTCAGCAGACGACCAGATAACCCGCAACGCATTTACCCTTTACGATCTCCACAGCCATACCACGGCATCTGACGGCTATTTAACACCGGAAGCGCTGGTGGCGCGTGCAGTAGAAATGCGTGTCGGCGTGCTGGCGATCACCGATCACGACAGCACGGAAGGGCTGGCGCGGGCGGCGCGGGCGATTGCTGACAATCAGCTGCCACTGCAACTGGTAAACGGTGTCGAGATTTCTACGCTGTGGGAAAATCATGAGATCCATATTGTCGGGCTGGGTATCGACCCGGGGCATCCGGCGATGGTGGAATTACTGAAAGTGCAGGCCGATTTGCGTCAGCAGCGTGCGCAGGAAATGGGCCGTCGTCTGGCGAAAGCGCGCATCGAAGGCGCGTGGGAAGGTGCGTTACGTCTGGCCGATGGCGGAGCCGTCACCCGTGCACATTTTGCCCGTTATCTGGTGGAATTCGGCGCGGCTGACAACATTGCGCAGGTATTCAAAAAATACCTCGCCAAGGGCAAGACCGGCTACGTTCCGCCACAGTGGTGTACAATAGAACAAGCGATTGATGCAATTCATCAGTCTGGCGGACAGGCGGTTGTCGCCCATCCGGGACGTTATGAACTGTCCACAAAATGGCTGAAACGCTTACTGGCGTTCTTTGCTGAACAGGGCGGCGACGCGATGGAAGTCGCGCAATGTCAGCAGGCACCCAATGAGCGTGCACAACTGGCGGCTTACGCCCGTGATTATCAGTTGCTCGCCTCACAGGGATCTGATTTCCATCAGCCTTGTTCGTGGATTGAGCTGGGGCGCAAACTTTGGCTTCCCGCAGGCGTAGAACCGGTATGGCAACACTGGCCGGTCGCCGGGAAACAGCCTGAAATTGAACCGGTCTGAAGCCCGACCGCAGAAGAAGAATTAAGAGGGAAAAATGAGTCAATATTTTTATATTCATCCGGAAAACCCGCAGCCCCGCCTGATTAATCAGGCCGTAGAATTGCTGCGCAAAGGCCAGGTTATCGTGTATCCGACAGATTCCGGTTATGCACTGGGTTGCCGTCTGGAAGAGAAAAACGCCATGGAGCGTATTTGCCGGATTCGTCAGCTGGACAGCAACCATAACTTCACCCTGGTGTGCCGTGATTTGTCTGAGCTGTCGACTTACGCCTATGTGGATAACGCAGCTTTCCGCCTGATGAAAAACAACACGCCGGGCAATTACACGTTCATCCTGAAAGCGACCAAAGAAGTGCCGCGCCGTCTGATGAGCGAGAAACGTAAAACGATCGGCCTGCGCGTGCCGTCCAATCCGATTGCGATTGCCTTGCTGGAGGCGCTGGGCGAGCCGCTGATGTCGACCACGCTGATGCTGCCGGGCAATGACTTTGCAGAATCCGATCCGGAAGATATCAAAGATCATTTGGGCAAGGTGGTGGATCTGGTGATTGATGGCGGGTCTATTGGTCAGCAGCCTACCACGGTGGTTGATCTGACAGAGGCTGCGCCCGAAGTAGTGCGTGAAGGCGCGGGCGATCCGACACCGTTCCTCTGAGGCTTGTTTGAAAAATAACCGGACTGCAACGTTTTTTGCAGGATACAAATTGCATATAAATGTGTATAATGGCAGGCTGACTTTTTTCTAAGTCATTGTAATGATACGCAATAACTGAATTTTTGCGGGCAGATGACAAATCAGGTCATGCTGCCGGCTCCCCCCGACGCCTGTGAAGGCGACAAATGAGGCTGCTCAATGAGCGAGAAGTATAATTCCCAGAAGCACACCAGCGACAAATCCAAAGCGTCACGTCCATCTGGTGACAAGCCAAAAAGTGGCAGGAATTCCGGCGCAGCAAAAAGCCGTCCGGAACCGTCGCGGGCTGAAAAGCGCGGCGAAAAGCCACGTACTGACAAACCACGCAGCGACAAGCCACGTTCAGACAAACCACGTTCTGACGCAGGCCGCAGCGATTCGCGTTCTGAATCCCGTATCGACAATTCACGTATAGAAAAAGCACGCAGCGGCAAACCGGGTCGTCCGGAACATGCACGCGGTGAAAAGCCACGTACGTTGAAACCTCGCGGAACCAAACCTAAAGCTGAAGCACTGTTTGATGAAAACGGTGACGAAGAAGAAGTGAAATACCAGAAGCCGAAGAACGCACTGGACAGCACCGAAGGTCAAAGCGAAAAACTGCAAAAAGTCCTCGCCCGCGCAGGTCATGGTTCACGTCGTGAAGTTGAAGCGATGATCCAGGCTGGCCGCGTCAGCGTTGACGGTAAAATTTCTACGCTGGGCGACCGCGTGGAAGTTACCGGCGGCACCAAAATTCGTCTTGATGGACACGTTCTGTCAGTGATGGAATCTCAGGACACCGTTTGCCGCGTACTGGCGTACTACAAGCCTGAAGGCGAGTTGTGTACACGCAATGATCCGGAAGGCCGTCCGACCGTCTTTGACCGTCTGCCAAAAATGCGCGGTTCCCGCTGGATCGCCGTAGGTCGTCTGGACGTTAACACGTCAGGCCTGCTGTTATTCACCACCGACGGTGAACTGGCTAATCGCCTGATGCACCCGAGTCGTGAAGTTGAGCGTGAATATGCCGTACGTGTTTTCGGTCAGGTTGATGATGAAAAAATTAAACAACTGAGCCGTGGCGTGCAGCTGGAAGACGGTCCTGCGGCGTTCCGCTCGATCAAATTCCAGGGCGGTGAAGGTTTGAACCAGTGGTACAACGTGACCCTGACAGAAGGACGTAACCGCGAAGTTCGTCGTCTGTGGGAAGCTGTTGGCGTACAGGTAAGCCGTCTGATCCGCGTGCGTTACGGTGATCTGAATCTGCCTAAAGGCCTGCCTCGCGGTGGCTATAAAGAGCTGGATCTGCCAGACATCAACTATCTGCGCACACTGGTCGACATGACGGAAGAAACTGTCAGCAAACTGCCGGTTGAGCGTGATCGTCGTCGCGTAAAAGCCAACCAGATCCGTCGTGCTGTGAAGCGCCATACTCAGGTTGCACCGACGCGCCGCACTACCGGCCCGGCAAAACGGGGTTAATCGCTGACAAGCGAGGCACTTGCGTCTATGCTCATAAACCGCAGTCAGTGACTGCGGTTTTTTTTGCTCAAAATTCAGGGCATAACATTATTCTGCATCCACCCTGTTCATGAATACTCTTCAGTAATACAACGCAAGGAGCTGATTATGATGCTAATCACCGGAGGTGCCCGCAGTGGTAAAAGCCATTTTGCTGAGCAGATAGCAGAGAAACGTGGCGGCGAGGTGCTGTATATCGCCACCTCGGTCGTTACTGATGCCGAAATGGCGGATCGCATCCGTTATCACCAGCAACAACGTCCGGCTCACTGGCATACGTTTGAAAGCTATCGTGATCTGGGGGATGTCGTACTCGCGCATCAGGCGCAGTTTCCGACCATTATTATCGAGTGCATCACGACGTTGATTACCAATCTTCTGTTTGATCTGGCCGGTGAAACGCCGCCGGAACACATGGATTTTGACGCAATAGAACAGCATATTTTTGCGCAAACCACGAAACTGATGGAAGCTGCGCAACATCCTGAATCTGAAGTGATTATTGTCACTAACGAAGTGGGGATGGGCATTGTGCCGGATAACCTGCTGGCGCGGCGTTTTCGTGATATTGCGGGGCGGGTGAATCAGCAACTGGCTGCCGCGGCGGATGATGTGTACCTGATCGTATCCGGCATTCCGGTACCGGTGAAAACATCGGAATAAAACGACTCAGAACAGGGTGTTTATTATGGCTTTATGGCGGCTGTTTCTCGCGACATTGCAGTTTCTCACCCGCATCCCGGTCAGGGATCGCTGGTGCGATGGCATTGAACTGAAAGAGTATGCACGCGGCATTGTCTGTTTTCCGCTGGTCGGGCTGGTTATCGGTTTACTGACCGCGCTGGTGTGGCAGATTTTAATGCCGCATATCGGTGTGCTTCCGGCGGTGATTGCCGTTGTCATTGCACATATTATGCTGACCGGCGGTTTACATCTCGACGGGCTGGCCGACAGTTGCGACGGTTTATTTTCGGTGCGCAGCCGGGAGCGTATTCTCGAGATTATGCGCGACAGCCGGATCGGCACCAACGGCGCGCTGGCGCTGATTGTGGCTGTTCTGTTACGAACCGCACTGGTTTATCAGATGAACGCCGACGGATTGCCGGTGCTGGCGTTTCTTATCGTCACGCCGGTTGTCGGACGGAGCATGATGGCGGTGATGATGTACCGTCAGGCTTATGCCCGCGAGTCGGGAATGGGCAATTTGTTTATTGGTAAGATCAGCGAAGGGCGCTTTGGTATCACATTACTGTTGATGGCAACGCTGGTGCTGCTCATCGGCGGGTTATTCTCCCTATTTGCATTACTGGTGACGTTGCTGTTTGTTCTCGGTTTCCGGCGTTTTGTCGCCACGCGCATTGGCGGCCAGACCGGCGATACGCTGGGCGCGGCATGTGAAGTGAGTGAACTGGTCTTTCTGTTTTTCCTGTTATGGCACTGAGACAAGGGACAAAATTATGAAACTGTATCTGATACGGCACGGACAAACTCAGGCTAACGTTAACGGCGTTTTTTGCGGCAGCAGCGACATTGCGCTGACCGCCGAGGGTGAGCGACAGGCGCAGCATGTGGCGCGTCAGCTGGCTTCTACTTCGCTTGATGCACTGATTCACACGGATATGCGCCGCAGCCGCGATACGGCGGGCATTATTGCTTACGGGCGCGAACTGGCAATGGAAACTCAGCCGCTGTTGCAGGAAATGGGGTTTGGCGAGTGGGAAATGCGTCATCACAAAGAACTCGAAGCCTCGCAGGCAGAAGGCTATCAGGCCTGGTGTCAGGACTGGCAAAAGGCCGACGTACCGCAAGGTGAGTCATTTACAGATTTCACTCAGCGTATCCGGCAGGCGTTGCAGCAGTTGCATTTGCGTCCGCAGGAAAGCAGGCTGGCAATAGTCGCGCATCAGGGTTCACTCAGCCTGCTGCTGGCGATGATGCTGAAACTGGCACCGGCTGACATGTGGCGTTTTCCATTTAAGCAAGGCTGCCTGTTTGAAATTGATCTCAGCCCCGGCGCTTGTGTCATTCAGCGTTTTAATGACAGCGGTATTTAACTTTTAAACTGGTAAGGACAACCCGATGGCTTCTCTGGCCAATATTATCCGTCAGATTGCTGAACCCGATGCACAGGCCGCACAAACGGCTGCTGCGCGGCTCGACAGTCTGGTAAAACCTTTAGGCAGTCTTGGCCGCCTGGAACAACTGGCGATTCAGCTGTCATCCATCCGGGGTGATCAGCCTTTGCATTTTCCGAGCAAAGAAGTGCTGGTGATGGCGGCCGATCATGGCGTATGGCAGGAAGGCGTCACACCCTCCCCGCAGGAGGTAACGGCGATTCAGGCGGTGAACATCGTGCAGGGCAAAGCCGGGGTTTCTGTGCTGGCTCGGGTAGCCGGGGCGCAGGTGACGCTGATTGACTGCGGAATCATTGGGCCGGATATTCCCGGTACGCTGAATCACAAAGTTGCGCAGGGAACAGGCAATATTGCCACCGGCCCGGCGATGACGCGCGAACAGGCGGAATCTTTACTGATCTGGTGTGCGGAACGGGTGATCGCGAAAGCTGAAAACGGTTTATCCCTGCTGGCTGTCGGTGAGCTCGGGATGGCAAACACCACGCCGGCGGCGGCGATGGTGGCGGTGCAGACCGGCGCTGCGCCAGCGCAAACCGTCGGGCTGGGTGCGAATCTTCCGCCGGACAGACTGGCGCATAAAATCAGCGTGGTCGAAAAAGCCATTGCGGTAAATCAGCCGGATCCGTCAGATGCACTGGATGTGATGGCGAAAGTCGGGGGATTCGAACTGGTAGCCATGGCGGGTGCGATGATTGGCGCGGCGGCGGCGGGGATTCCGCTGGTGCTGGATGGCTTCCTTTCTTACGCGTCGGCGCTGGCGGCGTGTCAGTTAGCTCCTGCGCTGAAACCCTATCTTATCCCTTCGCATATTTCAGCAGAGCAGGGCGCAACGCTGGCGCTTGAAGCGCTGGGCCTGCAACCGTATTTCGATCTGAATTTACGACTGGGCGAGGGCAGCGGCGCGGCGCTGGCGTTACCGCTGATTGATGCTGCCTGTGCTGTCCATAACGAAATGGCGACGCTGGCGGAGTGTCAGATAGCGCTTTAAAAGTAAAAGCAGGGCGTTACCAGTCGATTCCCTGCTGCGCCATAATTCCGGCGTCAAACGCATGTTTCACCGGACGGAGTTCGCTGACGGTATCGGCCATTTCCAGCAGATCACGATGGCAGCCGCGCCCGGTGATAATCACGGTCTGGTGCGCGGGACGGGCTTTCAGCGCATCCACCACGTCCTGCAAATCCAGATAGCCAAAACTGACCATATACGTCAGCTCATCAAGCACCACGAGATCTAATGATGCATCAGCCAGCATCCGTTTACCGTGCTGCCAGACAGCCTGGCAGGCTTCGGTATCCGTTTCTTTATTCTGCGTTTCCCAGGTAAAACCGGTCGCCATCACCTGAAATTCCACGCCATGAGGCTCGAGCAGATTTTTCTCGCCGTTAGGCCATTCACCTTTAATAAACTGGATCACTGCCGCGCGCATGCCATGGCCGACAGCGCGGGTCACCGTGCCAAATGCCGCCGTGGTTTTGCCCTTACCGTTACCGGTAAATACAATCAGTATTCCGCGCTGTTCTTTGGCGGCGTCAATGCGCGCATCAACCTGTTCTTTCAGCTTTTGCTGGCGCTGTTTATGGCGATCTTCAGTCATCAGAGACTCCGTGATTATTTATTCTGCCGGACCGGCTTTGCGCCCTGGCTGGGCATCAAAACTGATACCTGTTTTACGGCGGCTGTCATCGCCCATCAGATACAGATACAGCGGCATAATATCAGCCGGTGTCTTGAGTTTATCTTTGTTTTCATCGGGGAACGCGGAGGCGCGCATGCTGGTGCGTGTGCCGCCAGGATTGATGCAGTTGACGCGCAGACCGGTATGCTTATGTTCTTCGGCCAGCACCTGCATCATACCTTCGGTGGCGAATTTTGACACGGCGTAAGCACCCCAGCCGCTGCGGCCTTCGCGTCCGACGCTGGACGTGGTGAACACCAGCGAAGAACTGGCAGATTTCAGCATCAGCGGCAGTAACGACTGAGTCAGCATAAACGTGGCGTTCACATTGACCTGCATGACGTTCATCCAGTCCTGCAACTTAATCTCAGCCATTGGCGTGATGTCAGTCAGCAATCCGGCGTTGTGCAAAACGCCGTCCAGATGCGGCACCCATGCAGCGATTTGATCTGCGACGCGCTGGCAATCCTGCTGACTGGCGGTCTGTAAATCCAGTGCATAAATGAAAGCTGGTCGCAGATTACGTGCGGCAATTTCCTGCTGCACACTGGCCAGTTTACTCTCAGTACGGCCCAGTAAAATCACCTGCGCGCCGAAACGGGCATACGTCAGTGCGGCTTCACGGCCGATGCCGTCGCCGGCGCCAGTGACCAGAATGATACGGTTATTGAGCAAATCGGATTTAGGATGATAATGCACGGTCAGTCCTCTTAAGGGGGGCGGCGATGTGGCGGTAAATGACGTCATCACATCAGGCGCTCTTCATATCAAAAATGGCGGAAACGGGAGATATTGCGCTCAACCAGAGTCCGGCATTTTGGTGAAAATTTTAGCTTTTTCGGGTGCAATCACCGCTTATATGCCTCAAATGAGCATGAGTTTCAATGATTAACCGAAAAGCGGGCAGCTCTTTTGTAACAAAATTGGAACACAGACGCACTCTGTTTTACGTCTGGGTCATGATGTCATCTTCGAACAAGACGTCAGTGCGGCGATTGTTTAGAATGTTTAACATCTTTCTTACCACGGTTTTATTACCACGTTGAAAAGGCGGTATGTGTGGATTTACTTTCTCTTTATGGACTATTTTTGGCCAAAGTCGCGACCGTTGTGATCGCCATCGGCGCGCTGGTCGTGTTGTTTGTCGGCCTCCGTCAGCGTAAATCTCACGGCAAAGGTGAGTTACAGCTGGTCGATTTAGGTGAACAGTATCGCGAAATGCAACGTGAAATGCGCAGTGCGCGCATGAACCCTGCCGAACTTAAAATTCGCAGCAAGGAACTGAAGAAAAAGGATAAAGCGGAAGCAAAACAGAAAAAACTGCAAGCCAAAACCGGCAGTTCGAAAAGCAAACCTTGCCTGTATGTACTCGATTTCAAAGGCAGTATGGATGCCCACGAAGTCACCTCACTGCGGGAGGAAATCTCGGCGGTGCTGGCCGTCGCAACACCGGAAGACGAAGTGTTGTTGCGTCTCGAAAGCCCGGGCGGTGTGGTGCACGGTTACGGCCTGGCGGCATCACAACTGGTGCGTCTGCGTCAGAGCGGTATTCGTCTGACGGTCGCGGTAGATAAAGTCGCAGCCAGTGGCGGTTACATGATGGCCTGTGTGGCGGACAGGATTGTCGCCGCGCCGTTTGCCATCATCGGTTCGATCGGCGTGGTGGCGCAGATCCCAAACTTTAACCGTTTGCTCAAACGAAATGACATTGATATTGAGTTGCACACGGCGGGCGAGTTTAAACGTACCCTGACGTTGCTGGGTGAAAATACCGAAGAAGGCCGTGAAAAGTTCCGTGAAGATCTGAATGAAACGCATGTGCTGTTTAAAGAGTTTGTTCATCAGAACCGGCCGTCGCTGGACATCGATGCGGTAGCCACCGGTGAGCACTGGTTTGGTACCCAGGCGCGTGAAAATGGCCTGATTGATGCTATTGGTACCAGTGATGATTTACTGATTGCAGAAATGAAAAATCATGAAGTAATTGCAGTGCGTTACAGTCGTCGTAAACGCATGATGGATCGTTTCACCGGCAGCGCGGCAGAGAGTGCTGATCGCCTGTTCCTGCGCTGGTTACAACGCAGTCAGAAACCGCTGCTGTAATCTATTTTTTTCGCAAGGCATAAAATAAAAAGGGACGAATGTCCCTTTTTAATCCTGCGGATTAAGCCCCGCCGTTTACCGGTTGTGTATACCTTTATTAGCGATTGTTTTATCTCAATCTTCGAGATGGTATTTTTCTGAAAAAAGATGAGCCAGGTGTTTAAACATATTAAATACCGCAGTGGTTTTTCTGGTCGGTAAACCGTCTTCATCCATGAAAAACTCCCCGCGGAAAACCAGCACATTGCCTTTCTGCTCAACCTCTGTCGCCAGCATTCCATGCATGTAATCTTCGTGCTCACGGATAACCTTATTCGCTTCGACCAGTAAAGCTTCGCGACTAATTGCCGATGTATTTTCGTGCATGATATTTACTCCCCACTATAATTGCTGACGTTATTGTAATCCTGACGCAGATAAAACCGCAAATCTGCTGGGGGTAATCTGCTTAATCGCTCTGGTTATAATTTGAGCGTCTCTATAAAAAACGGGCGCGTATTGGCGAAAAGGGCCTTTCCGTGTTAATTAGTTTGCGTGACGATTTTTATCAGGTAGAGTGTGGGATTTTGTGGCTTCAGGTGGAATGTTTTGTTTACGCTTGGTCATTATTTGACTTAAAAATGGGCGCATTCTGCTGAGCCCTGTCTGGTTAATCCCTCGCAGAATCAGTGTTTTGAACCTCTGGAAGTCAGTTCGCTCCTTCTTTTAAAGAAATCAGTTGACGTTCTGACTCACTGCCGCAATATAAAAAAAGACGTGATATTGTGCCGCGGCATAACTAGACAAAATCTTCTTCAGATGATGAAGAATCATTCAGGTAAAGGTAATTATGGGCAAAGCTCTCGTAATAGTTGAGTCCCCGGCAAAAGCCAAAACGATTAATAAATATTTAGGAAATGACTACGTTGTTAAGTCCAGCGTTGGTCATATCCGTGATTTACCGACCAGTGGATCCGCTGCTAAAAAGACCGCCGACTCAACCGAAGAAAAAACAAAGAAAAAAGTAAAAAAGGATGAGAAAACCGCGCTGGTTAATCGCATGGGCGTCGATCCGTATCACGGTTGGGAAGCACAATACGAAATACTTCCGGGTAAAGAAAAAGTTGTTGCTGAGTTAAAAGCGTTAGCGGAAAAAGCTGACCACATCTATCTCGCAACCGACCTTGACCGCGAAGGAGAGGCGATTGCCTGGCATTTGCGGGAAGTGATTGGTGGTGATGACAAACGTTTCAGCCGTGTCGTTTTTAACGAAATTACCAAGAACGCGATTCAAAACGCCTTTAAAGAACCTGGCGAACTGAATATTGATCGTGTGAATGCTCAGCAGGCGCGTCGTTTCATGGACCGCGTGGTGGGTTACATGGTTTCTCCGCTGCTGTGGAAGAAAATTGCCCGTGGTTTATCCGCAGGTCGTGTTCAGTCCGTTGCGGTGCGTCTGGTCGTCGAGCGTGAGAAAGAAATCAAAGCGTTCGTGCCGGAAGAATACTGGGAATTGCATGCGGATTTGCTGGCGAAGAAAGAAACCGCGCTGCAAATGGAAGTCACGCATCATCTCGAAAAACCGTTCAAACCGGTCAATAAAGAACAAACTCACGCGGCCGTTTCGCTGCTTGAAAAAGCGCGTTACACCGTGGTGGATCGTGAAGACAAACCGACCAGCAGCAAGCCGGGTGCGCCTTTCATTACTTCCACACTGCAACAGGCGGCCAGTACGCGTCTGAGCTTCGGTGTGAAGAAAACCATGATGATGGCCCAGCGTCTTTACGAAGCCGGTCACATTACCTATATGCGTACGGACTCCACTAACCTGAGTCAGGACGCCGTGGAAATGGTGCGCGGCTATATTGGCGAGAATTTTGGTGATAAATACCTGCCGAAAGCGCCGCTGCAATACAGCAATAAAGAGAATTCTCAGGAAGCGCACGAAGCGATTCGTCCTTCTGACGTGGCCGTGATTTCAGAACAACTGAAAGATATGGAAGCGGATGCTCAACGTCTGTATCAGCTAATCTGGCGTCAGTTTGTGGCCTGTCAGATGACACCGGCTCAGTACGACTCCACTACGCTGACGGTGAAAGCGGGCGATTACTCTCTGCGCGCCAAAGGTCGTACGCTGCGTTTTGATGGCTGGACCAAAGTCATGCCGGCGTTGCGTAAAGGCGACGAAGACAGAACCTTGCCGGCGATCGAAGTGGGTACGGATCTGGAGCTGCAACAACTGCTGCCCACCCAGCATTTCACCAAGCCGCCTGCGCGTTTCAGCGAAGCGTCTCTGGTTAAAGAACTGGAAAAACGTGGCATTGGCCGTCCGTCTACCTATGCGTCGATCATTTCGACCATTCAGGACAGGGGTTACGTTCACGTTGAAAACCGTCGCTTCTACGCAGAAAAAATGGGGGAAATCGTTACCGATCGTCTGGAAGATAACTTCCGTGAATTGATGAACTACGATTTCACCGCACGTATGGAAGACGGGCTGGATCAGGTCGCCAACAACAAGGCGGAATGGAAAGCCGTTCTGGATGAATTCTTCACTGAATTCAGTAAGCAGCTGGAAACTGCTGAGAAAGACCCGGAAGAAGGCGGTATGCGCCCGAATCAGATGGTGTTGACCAGCATTGAATGCCCGACCTGCGGACGTCCGATGGGGATCCGTACCGCCAGCACTGGCGTGTTCCTCGGTTGTTCCGGTTACGCCTTGCCGCCGAAAGAGCGCTGCAAAACCACCATCAACCTGATTGCTGATGCCGAAGTGCTAAACATTCTGGAAGGTGATGAAGCCGAAGCCAACGCGCTGCGTGCGAAACGTCGTTGCGTCAAATGCGGCACGGCGATGGACAGCTATCTCATCGATAATCAGCGCAAATTGCATGTTTGTGGTAACAACCCGGAATGTGATGGCTATGAAATCGAAGAGGGTGAGTTCCGCATCAAGGGTTATGACGGCCCGATTGTTGAGTGCGAAAAATGTGGCTCTGAAATGCACCTGAAAATGGGACGTTTCGGTAAGTACATGGGCTGTACCAATGACGAATGCAAAAACACCCGTAAGATTTTGCGAAACGGTGACGTTGCGCCGCCGAAAGAAGATCCGGTTCCGCTGCCGGAATTGCCGTGTGAGAAATCAGACGCCTATTTCGTGCTGCGTGACGGTGCGGCAGGGGTATTCCTGGCTGCCAACACGTTCCCTAAATCGCGCGAAACCCGTGCGCCGCTGGTGGAAGAACTGAAGCGCTTCAAAGACCGCTTGCCGGAAAAACTCAGCTATCTGGCCGATGCGCCGGTGGCCGATCCGGAAGGCAATAAATCAATGGTGCGTTTCAGCCGTAAAACCAAGCAGCAGTATGTATCTTCAGAAAAAGACGGCAAAGCCACTGGCTGGACCGCTTTCTTTGTCGACGGTAAGTGGGTCGAAGGCAAAAAATAATTATCGCCGTCATACGTTAAGCTGTTAAGCAGTTGTAAAAAACCAGTCTTCCGGACTGGTTTTTTTATTGCATTAAGATCTATCATCGCGGAGTTATGCGTGTTTTTATTATCAGTCTGCGACAGTCCTCGATTATCGTTATGTTCTTCGGGTATACATGACGCCAATAATGGATATAATTGTTATATAAAATTTATTCTTATGCACTTAAGTAATAAGTTAATGCGTCTGGGGCATAAAAACGGTGCGTTCACAGACTTCCGGTAGTCGATAAAAAATCATTTCCAGACTGTTCAGCCAACGGATGAACAGGGATGGCGACAGGGTTTGAAACCAGGGTGGTATGAGATATGAAATTGCAGCAACTGCGCTACATCGTAGAGGTTGTTAATCACAATCTGAACGTCAGTTCGACGGCAGAAGGCCTGTACACGTCGCAGCCTGGGATCAGCAAACAAGTGCGGATGCTGGAAGATGAACTCGGGATCCAGATTTTTTCCCGCAGCGGTAAACATCTGACACAGGTCACGCCGGCAGGGCAGGAAATCATCCGTATTGCCCGTGAAGTATTGTCTAAAGTGGATGCGATCAAAGCTGTTGCTGGTGAGCATACCTATCCGGACAAAGGTTCGCTGTATGTCGCGACGACGCATACGCAGGCGCGTTATGCCTTACCGAATGTGATTAAAGGCTTTATCGAGCGTTATCCGCGCGTTTCATTGCATATGCATCAGGGGTCGCCGACGCAGATTGCTGAAGCAGTTTCAAAGGGCAATGCGGATTTTGCTATCGCCACCGAAGCGCTCCATCTGTATGACGATCTGATCATGCTGCCTTGCTACCACTGGAACCGTGCCGTGGTGGTTCAGCCTGATCATCCGCTGGCAGGTAAAGAGAAAGTCACCATTGAGGAACTGGCAGCTTATCCGATTGTGACCTATACCTTCGGCTTCACTGGCCGTTCAGAACTGGATACCGCGTTTAACCGCGCCGGTCTGACGCCACGCATTGTATTCACCGCCACCGATGCTGACGTCATCAAAACCTATGTCCGCCTGGGGCTGGGCGTCGGTGTCATCGCCAGCATGGCAGTGGATCCGGTTCAGGATCCGGATCTGGTGACAGTGGATGCGAGTGATATTTTCACCTACAGCACCACCAAAATCGGTTTCCGTCGCAGTACATTCCTGCGCAGCTATATGTACGATTTTATCCAGCGCTTTGCGCCGCACCTGACACGTGATGTGGTTGATACCGCTATTTCCCTGCGCTCCAACGAAGACATTGAAGAAATGTTCAAAGACATTAAGCTGCCGACAAAATAAGTCGTCATCCTCTATTTTTATCTCCCTGAGATCCCGCCGCATCCTCACCGAAGCGGCGGGATTTTTTTTGCCTGATGATCAGTTTGAGCTGTTATCAAAATGTTAACGATAATTTGTGTTATCTTTAACTATGCACTTATAAGCCAGCGGGTTATTACTCATGGCCACGCTGAGCGCTAAAGGAGAAGCTATGTCGTCTATTCGCAAGAACAGTCTGGATAAGCTGGCAGTCCGGGAGAAAGAATTTTACTACTACAGCCTGCCACTCGCTGCCAAAACATTGGGTGATGTTCAGCGCCTGCCAAAATCCCTCAAAGTTTTACTCGAAAACTTACTGCGCCACGTTGATGGTGACACTGTCACAGAAAGCGATCTACAGGAACTGGTCGAATGGCAGAAAACCGGTCATGCCGACCGCGAAATTGCTTATCGTCCGGCGCGCGTACTGATGCAGGATTTTACGGGTGTACCTGCCGTGGTGGATCTGGCCGCGATGCGCCAGGCGGTAAAACGCCTCGGCGGGAATGTCGAACAGGTAAACCCGTTGTCGCCTGTTGATCTGGTCATCGACCACTCCGTCACAGTGGATGAATTCGGTGATGATGAGGCGTTTGGTGAGAACGTTCGTCTCGAAATGGAGCGCAACAACGAGCGCTATCAGTTCCTGCGCTGGGGGCAAAAAGCCTTTAACCGTTTCCGCGTAGTGCCGCCTGGCACGGGTATTTGTCATCAGGTCAACCTTGAATATCTTGGACAAACCGTCTGGTACGAAGAGCAGGATGGCAAAACGATGGCCTATCCCGACACGCTGGTCGGAACGGATTCACATACCACGATGATTAACGGTCTGGGGATTCTGGGGTGGGGTTGCGGCGGTATCGAAGCCGAAGCCGCAATGCTCGGACAGCCGGTTTCCATGCTGATCCCGGACGTTGTGGGTTTCAAACTGACCGGTAAATTACGCGAAGGCATTACCGCGACGGACCTGGTGTTAACCGTCACCCAGATGCTGCGCAAACACGGCGTGGTGGGAAAATTTGTCGAGTTCTATGGTGATGGCCTTGCCGATTTGCCGCTGGCTGACCGCGCGACCATCGCTAATATGTCGCCGGAATTCGGCGCGACCTGCGGCTTCTTCCCGGTGGATGATGTGACACTGAGTTACATGAAGCTCAGTGGCCGCAGCGACGAACAAATCGACCTGGTAAAAGCCTATTCGCAGGCCCAGGGTTTATGGCGTAACGCCGGTGACGAGCCGGTATTCACCAGTACGCTTGCGCTGGACCTGGGAGCGGTTGAGCCGAGCCTCGCGGGGCCGAAACGTCCTCAGGATCGCGTAGCGCTGCCTGATGTGCCGAAAGCGTTCAAAGCGGCGACTGAACTGGAGTTGGGTAACAGCAAGCCGGGGCGCAGCGATAAAGAAAGTTTCACGCTGGAAGGGCAGCATTATGCGCTGACCACCGGCGCGGTAGTGATTGCGGCAATCACCTCTTGTACCAACACGTCAAACCCAAGCGTGCTGATGGCCGCTGGTCTGCTGGCGAAGAATGCCGCCGAAAAAGGTCTGGCCAGTAAGCCGTGGGTGAAAACCTCACTGGCGCCAGGTTCCAAAGTGGTGACAGATTATCTTAATGCCGCCGGTCTCATGCCGCATCTGGAGAAGCTGGGCTTTAATCTGGTGGGCTACGGTTGTACGACCTGTATCGGTAACTCCGGGCCGTTGCCGGAACCGATTGAGTCGGCGATCAAGGCCGGTGATTTAACCGTCGGGGCCGTGCTTTCCGGCAACCGTAACTTCGAAGGGCGTATTCATCCGCTGATTAAAACCAACTGGCTAGCCTCACCACCGCTGGTGGTGGCCTATGCGCTGGCGGGTAATATGAACGTCGATCTGACGACGGATCCTCTGGGTGAAGGTGCTGATGGCAAGCCGGTTTACCTGAGAGATATCTGGCCGTCGGCTAACGATATCGCCAATGCGGTTGCGCAGGTGACCACGGAGATGTTCCATAAAGAGTACGCCGAGGTGTTTAACGGCGATGCCAGCTGGCAGGCGATTCAGGTCGAAGGCACGCCGACCTATACCTGGCAGGAAGACTCCACCTATATCCGCCACCCGCCGTTCTTCAGTGATATGAAGGCGGAACCTGATGCGCTGGAAGACATCAAAGATGCGCGAATTCTGGCGATTCTGGCGGATTCAGTGACCACCGACCACATTTCACCTGCCGGGAATATCAAGGCCGAAAGTCCGGCTGGTTTGTATCTGACCCAGCACGGCGTTGAGCCGAAAGCGTTCAACTCCTACGGCTCGCGGCGCGGTAACCACGAAGTGATGATGCGCGGGACGTTCGCCAATATTCGCATCAAAAATGAAATGGTGCCGGGCGTGGAGGGCGGATATACGCGTCATATTCCGTCGCAGGACCAACTGGCGATTTACGATGCGGCGATGCGCTATCAGCATGAAAGTGTGCCGACCGCAGTGATTGCCGGTAAAGAATACGGTTCAGGTTCAAGCCGTGACTGGGCGGCGAAAGGGCCACGTCTGCTTGGGGTACGTGTGGTTATCGCAGAATCATTCGAACGTATTCACCGCTCGAATCTGATCGGGATGGGGATTTTACCGCTCGAGTTCCCGCAGGGTGTGACGCGCAAAACGCTGAAACTCACGGGCGATGAACAGATCAGCATCAGCGGGTTACAAACCCTGACGCCGGGGCAGGATGTTGCAGTGCATATCACGTTTGCTGATGGTCATACTGAAACAATTGATGCACATTGTCGTATCGATACCGGCAACGAACTGACCTATTTCCAGAACGGCGGCATTCTGCATTATGTGATCCGCAAAATGCTGTAAAACCGCTTCTCCGGCCAATAAAAAAGGGCGCCTTCTTAAGGTGCCCTTAATATTTGGATCGGACTATAAATCCTTACTTGTCGAGCAGATGGCCCATTTTGGCGGCTTTGGTCGACAGGTAGCGCTCATTTTCCGGATTGCGGCCGACGATCAGCGGGACGCGTTCGGTAATGTTAATACCGGCTTCAGTCAGAATTTCGACTTTCTTCGGATTGTTGGTCAGCAGGCGTACGGAATCGACACCCAGCAATTTGAACATGTCGGCGCACAGCGTGAAGTCGCGTTCGTCTGCGGCGAACCCAAGCTGATGGTTGGCTTCGACGGTGTCGTAACCTTTGTCCTGTAAGGCATATGCGCGGATCTTATTCAGCAAACCGATGTTACGGCCTTCCTGACGGTGATACATCAGGATGCCACGACCTTCTTCGGCGATATGATTCAGTGCGGCTTCGAGCTGGAAACCGCAGTCACAGCGCAGGCTGAATAAGGCATCACCGGTCAGACATTCGGAGTGAACGCGCGCAAGAACCGGCGTTTCACCGGTGATGTCGCCAAAAACTAACGCCAGGTGGTCGTGCCCGGTGGCCAATTCTTCAAAACCCACCATCAGGAAATCGCCCCAAGGTGTTGGCAGATTGGCTTCTGCCACCCGTTTCAGCTGCATTTTATGCTCCAAAAAAACCACAAATAGTCTTTATTTACAGTAAGTATTTTACTTGTTGATGCGCATCCTACTTTCTGATGCGGCCTCTGGATAGGGAATCGGTGCCTTTCCATCACGACAGGGCATCATTTTGCCACAGTTTGGGTCACATTTTAGCGGGAATATTTGAACGATTAGTTCATAACTTATGAATTATAACCGCTTCTTCAACAACTCACGCTAAAGGAATGTTAAGCAATCACAACGTTGATACACTCCAACTCTTTTTACGCATGACTGAAGGGACGACTATGTTTGATATCGCCAGGCGCACCGCTCTCGGGGCTGTTCTTTTATTACTGATGCCCGCAGCGGTGTGGATAAGCGGCTGGATGTGGACACCGGGTGGTAATCCCGCCGTGCTGCGTCCGCTTTATTGGGTTACGGAAACGGTGAGTGAACCATGGGGCATCATGACGACTGTGATCCTCTGTGGCTGGTTTCTGTGGTGCCTGCGATTTCGGCTTAAACCGGCCATCGGGCTGGTGGTGATCATTACCTTGTCCGTGTTGGCCGGTCAGTATGTTAAAGACTTTATCAAAGCCGAAGTCCGCGAACCCAGGCCGTATGTCGCATGGCTGGGGACGGATCATCAGATGAACGTCGATGAATTTTATGCCCGGAAAAGTAAAGCGCGTGCCCGGCAGGTGAAAGAGGTGCTGGGCGACAACGTGCAAATCCCGCACTGGCTGAATAAAAGCTGGCAGAACGACACGGGATACGCATTCCCTTCTGGCCACACGATGTTTGCCGCAACCTGGGCTTTACTCGGTGTCGGGTTATTGTGGCGGCGTAAACACTATAAAACGGTCACCGTGCTGATGGTGTGGGCGGTGGTGGTGATGGGCAGCAGACTGATGCTCGGCATGCACTGGCCACGCGACCTGATGGCATCTGTGGGCATCAGCTGGATCCTGGTAATGCTGGCCTGCTGGTTGACGGAGCGCTATGTCGGGCCGCTAACGCCACCACCGGCAGAAAACCAGGAAATCAGCGAGCGTGAATAATCCCGGTTTTTTGATTTCTTACCGTCTGAAATCTCAGGGGGTTCCTGGTGAACCCTTTAATTCATGGTTTTCATCCCCATATACATTCCATAGGCTTAATTGTCGTGGTGGTCACGACACCACACTAAAGTCGAATGAAGTTGCTACAGACGGCATTTAAACCCTCCGCAATGTTTCCCTGCTTTGTTCGGAAATGCTAACTTATTAGGTCGGGACGCGAGTTTTTGGCATAATTCATCCGGTACACCCGGCATTACAGGAATGAATGTGAAATATCTGCTGATTTTTTTATTTTTGCTGGTCATCGTTGTGATTTCTATCACTCTGGGTGCCCATAACGATCAGACTGTGACCTTCAATTATTTGCTGGCACAGGGTGACTATCGTGTTTCTACACTGCTTGCTGTGCTGTTCGCTACCGGTTTTATTCTTGGCTGGATAATCTGTGGTTTGTTCTACCTGCGTGTACGTCTGTCTCTGGGGCGCGCCCAGCGTAAAATCAAACGCCTGGAGCAGCAAATTGAACCCGCGGCTGTCGTTACGCCGCCAGCAGCATCTTACGATGTCAGCAAGGAATAACCCTCTATGTTAGAACTGCTGTTTCTGTTGTTGCCCGTTGCGGCCGCCTATGGCTGGTACATGGGGCGCAGAAGTTCTCAGCAGGACAAACAGGAAAATGCTAACCGCCTGTCGCGTGAATACGTCGCGGGGGTTAACTTCCTGCTTTCCAATCAGCAGGATAAAGCGGTCGATCTGTTCCTCGAAATGTTGAAAGAGGACAGCAGTACAGTCGAAGCGCACCTGACTCTGGGCAACCTGTTCCGCTCCCGTGGTGAAGTCGATCGTGCGATCCGTATCCACCAGTCGCTGATGGAAAGTGCTTCGCTGACTTTCGAACAGCGCCTGCTCGCCGTACAGCAACTGGGTCGTGATTACATGGCTGCCGGTTTCTATGATCGTGCGGAAGACATGTTCAACCAGCTGGTGAAAGAGCAGGATTTCCAGTTGTTTGCGCTGGAACAGTTGTTGATTATTCATCAGGCCACCAGCGACTGGCAGAACGCCATTGATGTGGCGGAACGTCTGGTCAAGCTCGGCAAAGAAAACCGCCGTAAAGAAATTGCGCATTTCTGGTGTGAACTGGCATTGCAGGCAATGGTGTCTGAAGATTTCGATAAGGCGACCGGCTTGCTGAAAAAGGCTGCGGCAGCGGACAAACTCTGTGCCCGTGTCTCCATTATGCAGGGGCGGATTTTACTGGCGCAGGGCGACTACCGCAAAGCGACAGAGGCCTTACAGCGGGTGCTGGAGCAGGATAAAGAGCTGGTCAGCGAAGCGTTGCCGATGCTGCAGGAGTGTTACCAGAATCTTGACGATACGCTGGCATGGGCCGAGTTTCTCAGGCGTTGTGTGGATGAAAATACCGGCGCTACAGCAGAACTGATGCTGGCCGAAATCATCCAGGATGAAGAAGGGCGTGAGACCGCGCAAAACTATATCAACCGTCAGTTGCAACGCCATCCGACCATGCGCGTGTTTCATCACCTGATGGATTACCATCTGGCGGATGCGGAAGAAGGGCGTGCGAAAGAGAGCCTGGTGTTGCTGCGGGATATGGTGGGTGAACAGATCCGGACGAAGCCACGCTATCGCTGTCACAAATGCGGCTTTACCGCGCATTCACTTTACTGGCATTGCCCGTCATGCCGTGGCTGGGCGACGATAAAGCCAATCCGGGGCCTGGATGGCCAATAAGTTTCCCCGTCATACTTCGGGTTGCAGATGCGTTTGTCGCCTTCCTGCAACGTGAGTTATTTAGGGGAAACCGCAGGATATTTTAAATCGACTCTTACTTCTTCTTGCTGCTCGCCTTGCGGGCATTAAGCAACGTCCGCAATTTCTTGATTTCTTTGGTGGTCAGCGCGGGTTCAGTCTCTTCTGCAAGATGCTGATTATCAATTTCGTGTTCTGTGGCTTTAGCGGCTTTTTTACCTTTGGGCGCAGCAGGGTTAAAACTCTCTTCCAGGCGTGCCGCAACTTCTGCACTTAATGAATGTTCTGCTTCCGCAGCGGCGTTTTTGATCAGTTCTTTCAATTCAACCGGAATTTTAACGGTCAGGGTTGTTATCTCACTCATTTTTCTGCCTTTCCTTAGAGTAAAAGTAACAAGCTAAGCCAGCCTTGTTGCATCGTCTAGTGCTTCACAAAAATTTAATAAAACTGTCACATTAGGTGTGGCTGTGAATTCAGTGGTTTGCCATGTAAAATATCGGCGGCAAAAATTATATTATTTCTTCCTGACGTAAAAACTGACAAGAGGCTGACGAGATGAAGTCCGAAAATAACACTAACAACAAAGACTTAAATACATCACCGATTGTTGTCGCTCTCGATTATGCCGATAAATCCTCCGCATTGGCGTTTGCTGACAAAATCGATCCGCGTGATTGCCGTCTGAAAATTGGCAAAGAGATGTTCACTCATTTTGGTCCGCAGATGGTCAAAGATCTGCAGACCCGCGGTTTCGACGTCTTTCTGGATCTGAAATTCCACGACATCCCTAACACTACTGCGCGCGCTGTGGCTGCTGCGGCAGATTTGGGTGTCTGGATGGTGAATGTGCATGCCAGCGGCGGTGCGCGCATGATGACGGCGGCCCGGGAAGCGCTGGCACCGTTTGGAAAAGATGCCCCCTTACTGATTGCCGTCACGGTGCTGACCAGCCTGGAAGACAATGACCTGGCGGATTTAGGTATTGAACTTTCTCCGGCTGATTATGCTGAACGTCTGGCGCGCCTGACACGCGACTGCGGCCTCGATGGCGTAGTGTGTTCCGCGCAGGAAGCGACCCGTTTTAAATCTGCTCTCGGGCAGGCGTTCAAACTGGTGACGCCGGGTATCCGCCCGGCTGGCAGCAAAGCCGATGATCAGCGTCGTATCATGACGCCACAGGAAGCGCTGGCGGCGGGCGTGGATTACATGGTGATTGGCCGGCCGATCACGCAATCTGCCGATCCGGCGCAGACCCTGCGTGAAATTCTGGCATCACTGCGCTAAGAAGGAAAAACCATGAACAATGACAGCAACAGCCGTTTAGTGTATTCGACCGACAGCGGCAGAATCGATGAGCCCAAAGTCGTGGCTGAGCGTCCGAAAGGTGACGGCATTGTGCGTATTCAGCGCCAGACCAGCGGGCGCAAAGGGAAGGGCGTGTGCCTGATCACCGGTGTCAGTCTTGATGATATTGAACTGGAAAAACTCGCTGCCGAACTGAAAAAGAAATGCGGTTGTGGCGGTGCGGTGAAAGACGGCGTGATTGAGATCCAGGGCGACAAACGCGATCTGCTTAAACAACTGCTGGAAGCGAAAGGCATGAAAGTGAAACTGGCGGGGGGCTGACCTGTCTGTAAACGATCACTGACCGTTAATAATAAGATGCTGCATCCGCAAAGGTGCAGCATCTTGCTTTAGCTTTTAGAGATATCACAACGCGAAAGCACGTTGTTTGTCATCCATCTGATGACAATAAAGTTGACCTGAAAAACAACCCAATCCTATTTTTAGCTTTATTCGTTGCTTAACGCTTACGTTTTTGATGCCAGTTAAATAGAACTTATCTCCCGGTTGTTTTACTTACTGACCTGATGTCCGATGATACCACCCACTGCAGCGCCACCTAATGTCCCTAAGGTACTGCCGTCAGTCAGAACTGCACCACCCAGCGCACCTGCACCCGCACCGATAGCGGTGTTACGGTCACGCTTAGACCAGTTACCACAAGCGCTGACAGACATTGCCAGAGTCAGAACCAGTGCGATACTGGCAACACGTTTATTCACGAGCATCATAATTTTTCTCCTATCCAGACGCAGTTGTGCATCCGTTAATTAAAAATAGTGAAATTGATATACATTCACTAGGTGAATAATCTTAATTCACCAAGGATGCTCTTTCTCACCACACAAAAGACTAAAAAGCTGGACAAACATTCAACGGTTTGTGGAACAAATGGGCACTTTTACGTTTGCAGCAGATCTGTACGCACTCTTTAGCGATTTCCCCCATACCTGCACACACCCGTCACCCAGACAATAAAGCCTCGTAATAAGAGGAAACCAAGATGCTAAAGCAACTGAAAGAGCAGGTATTAGAGGCCAATCTGGCACTGCCTCGCCATAATCTGGTGACCTTTACCTGGGGAAATGTCAGCGCCGTTGACCGTAAACTTGGGCTGGTCGTGATTAAACCGTCGGGAGTGGAATACGACCACATGGGCGTGGACGACATGGTGGTGGTGGAACTGGAGACCGGCAAAATCGTCGAGGGCAGCAAAAAGCCTTCTTCCGATACCGATACCCACCGGGTACTGTACCTGAATTTCCCGGAAGCAGGGGGTATTGTTCATACGCATTCGCGCCACGCAACCATCTGGGCGCAGGCCGGTTTGGATATTCCCGCCTGGGGCACCACGCACGCGGATTATTTCTACGGCAACATTCCCTGCACGCGGCTGATGACCGAAGAGGAAATCGCCGGACGTTATGAATGGGAGACCGGTGAAGTCATCGTTAAAACCTTCGCGGAAAGACATCTGTCGCCGGCAGACATTCCGGCTGTACTGGTGCATTCGCACGGGCCGTTTGCCTGGGGGAAAGATGCCGATAATGCCGTGCATAACGCCGTCGTGCTGGAAGAGGTCGCCTACATGGGCATTTTCTCCCGCCAGTTAACGCCGCAGTTGCCGGATATGCAGCCGCAATTACTGGATAAGCATTACCTGCGTAAACATGGCAAGAATGCCTACTACGGCCAATAATCCCCTGAAACCCGAATTATCGGGGGCACAGATAAGGATAGGTCAGCCGACCAGGCTGACCTTAATCCCGGCAGCGGAAAGTTGCTGCTGATATTCAGGGGATAATTTGTCGTCAGTGATGACCCGGCTGAAGGCACTGACCGGCCCCAGCGGGTTAAGATTTATTTGACCGAATTTCGATGAATCCGTTAGCACGATATTTTCCGCACCTTTAACCACGACCGCATTCACCACATCAGCACGTAACATGTCCCGGCCGGTAAAGCCGGTGATATCGGTGAAGCCGTCGATGCCCATGAACGCTTTACTGAAATTCATTTGTTGCAGACACATTCTGGTCAGCGGGCCGACCACCGTCTGACTGGTTTTCTGATACATCCCGCCGAGCAGAACCACGTCACAGGGCATACTTTTCAGCAAAGAGGCGACATAACCGCTGACGGTAATCACCGTCAGGTTCTTCTTATCGGCAAGATATTGCGCCAGCAAGGCGATACTGCTGCCACTTTCGAAAAATACCGTTTCGCCGTCCTGGATCAGGGATGCCGCAAACTTCGCCAGTTTCTGCTTCTGGGCAAAATTCGACATCATGCGGGTATCCACGTCATCGGTCTGGATAGCGACGGCAAAACCGTGCGCACGGCGCAGATAATGTCGCTGTTCCAGTAGCGTAAGATCGTGGCGGATCGTCACTTCTGACACCTGACAAATCTGTGACAACTCACTGACGCTGATGCGCTGCTTATCGTTTACCCATTGCAGAATAACTTGTTGTCTGTCGTTCATAACCGCCCAAAATACGGGCAGCCTGCGCCGCCCGTTGAAAGTTAAATTCAGATGCGAATTTTAAAGTGAATGTTCTGTACGGGCGATAATATCATCCTGAGCCTCAGGCGATAAGGCCGTAAAGAATGCGGAGTAACCGGCGACACGGACAACCAGGTCGCGATAGTTCTGCGGTTCCTCACGCGCTTTAAGTAATGTCTCGCGGGAAACAATATTGTACTGAACATGCCAGCCGCGATGTTCCTCAAAGAATGTCCGCAGCATTAGCATTAACGTCTCGCGTTCGCTTTCATTTTCCAGCGATGCCGGATTCAGTTTCTGATTGAGCAGTACGCCGCCGAGAATCGCTTCTGTCGGTAATTTGCTCAGCGAATTAAAGACCGCTGTCGGCCCGAGATGATCGGTACCGGATGCCGGGCTGGCCCCTTCCGCCAGCGGCGTAAAGGCTTTACGTCCATCCGGCGTGGCGGTAGTTGCGGCACCAAACGGCACGTTGGCCGAAATAGACGATGTACCCGCGTAATACGTGCCGCCGACCGGGCCGCGTCCAAAGCGGGTATTGTGATAATTCGACAGTTCATCGATATAGCACTGATACGCACGCACCAGCAGATTATCGACCTCGTCTTGATCATTGCCGTATTTCTCTGCGCCGTTAATCAGCCGCTGACGCAGTCGTTCGCCGTCCAGTCCCTCATAATCTGAAGCCAGTGCGTTGGCCAGCTCCTGCTGGCCAATCACGCCCTGATCGAATACCAGCTTTTTCACTGCCGCCAGGCTGTTACCCAGATTGGCGATCCCGACCTGCAATCCTGAAACCCAGTCGTATTTCGCACCGCCTTGCTTGATGGTTTTCCCGCGTTCTATACAGTCATCGACCAGCGCCGAACACAAAATATCCTGCGCATTCTCTTCCAGAACCGTATCGACCACGCATTCGATTTCGATGGATTTGCGGGTGTAATAACGGATTTGTTCATCCCACTGCGCAAAGACCTGATCGAAATTATCGAAATTCCCCTGCGACAAACCGCGTTCCTGCGGCAGGAAGCGGGTATGGCTTTTCGCGTCGTGCCCCTGTTCAAGCGCGGCGAGCATCACGCGGGCAAAGTTGATGAAACTCATGCCGGTACAACGATAGCCCCACTTGCCGCCGACAGCCGTTTCGATGCAGCCAATGGCGGCATAATCATAAGCATCCTGTTTTTCGACGCCCAGTTTGATGAATTCTGGAATAACAATTTCATCGTTATTAAAGGCGGGCATGCCAAAACCACAGCGGATCACCTGTACGCAGGCATCAAGGAAGTCGCGGCTCATTCCGGCGTGATAGCGCACGCTCAGATTCGGCTGGGTGGATCGCAATTGTCCGCAGGATTCCAGAATGGCGTATGACAGCGGATTGACCGCATCGGATGCCACGTCATTATGCAAATTCTGACCGCCGATGGTGACGTTCTGGTACAACGGGCTGCCCGCCGACGCTTTGGAATGCGTACCGGAGCGGATCTTGTTCACTTCCAGCAATTTCAGCCAGCAGCTTTGCAGCAGTTCGATGGCCTGATCACGCTCCAGCGTTTGTTCCAGCTCAACGTCACGACGATAAAACGGATACAAATACTGATCCATGCGGCCAAACGACACGGAGTGGCCGTTGGATTCAATCTGCAAAATAAGCTGAATGAAGTAACACAGTTGCAGCGCCTGCCAGAAGTTTTGCGGTGGCTGATGAGCAATGACGTCGCAGTTGGCGGCGATGGTCAGTAACTCGCTACGGCGTTGCTCGCGGGTTTCCGTGGCGGCCATTTCCCGTGCCAGTTGTGAGAAACGCACGACGTGGTCGCTGACCGCTGCCAGCGTGATATCAATGGCTTTCAGCAATTGCTCTTTATGCAAATCTTCCCAGTCAGTCAGCCGAATGCGGCTGCGACGCTCGCCCACTTTACTGCGTAATCCGTCCAGACCCAGTTCCAGCAGCAGCGGGAAATTCACCGCCAGATGGGCATCGCCGGAAGTCATATTGCCTTCGGCTTTTACGATACCGCTGTCGAGCAACGCTTTCTGCTCATCGGTAAACATACCGTAGCAGCGGTCCTGCACGGTCTGCCCGCGCCACCACGGGCAAATTTCATGCAGGATTTTTTTGTTGGCTTCGCTGACGGCAAAACCTGCGCCCGGCCGGTCAGCAAGCGCGTCAATTTCACTTTCGATCCAGCCCACGGTGTATTCCGGGAAAATCGGTGCGGCGCGCACTTCGCTGGCCTGATTACCGACGATCAGCTCGTCATGTTTGATCCAGATAGTGCGTTTGCTCAGATGTTCAGCCAGCGCCAGCGCGCGGCGTACCGCCAGCGGTTTGTCAGCATGTTGCTGATAAACCTGCGTGTAATGCTGTGCGCGCTCGGTACATACCGGTGGCTTGACGATGTGGATCAGGGTTTCTTTATGAGACCGGATACGGGCGGAAAGGGTGTTCAGATTCAGTTGGGTCATTTTTCTTATCCTCTTAACTGTGCACAAAGTCCTTTTTCTGCGGCGTATTGTTCAGCGAACGTCAGCAGGTCAGGGTCATTTAACGGCTGGCGTGGCGCCAGATAAGGTTGCCCCAGCAGGACATACTTATTGATGCCCAGCGTGTGGTACGGCAAAAAGTGAATGGCTTCGCAGCCGGTTTCATCCGCCGCAAAATCAACGATCTGGCGGATGGATGCCCGGTCAGCATTAAAATCAGGAATTAACGGCACACGGACGATGAGCTTTTGTCCGGCCGCAGCCAGACGACGGAAATTATCCTTCACTCTTTTGGCGGAACCGCCGGTCAATCGGCGGAAAGGTTCATCGGCCACATGCTTGAGATCCGCCAGCAATAAATCCAGCGCCCCCAGCGAAGGCTCAATGTATTTCCACGGCACATGCAGACAACTTTCCACGGCGGTGTGCAGCCCTTCGTGACGGCAACGTTGCAGCAGTGTCAGCGCAATTTGTGGTTGCAGGAAAGGTTCGCCGCCGGAAAGCGTCACACCGCCGCCGGTACGGGTATAAAAAGGTTTATCCCGCAGGATTTGCTGCATCAGGGCGTCAATATCCGCGTCATTTCCACACACACTCAGCGCGCCGGAAGGGCAAACCTGTTCGATCAGACAGAGATCTTCTGCCTGAAATTGTTCATGCCGAACCCCGATGCGTTCATGTTCTATGCTGACAGCATGTGGAAAAGTCTTTGCGCAGTGCTGACATCCTGCGCTGCATAAACGTGAATCGAACAGCACGTCAGGCGCTGCCGAACGACTTTCCGGATTCTGGCACCAGGTACAGCTCAGGGAACAGCCTTTCAGAAAAACCACCGTCCGGATCCCCGGGCCATCATGTGTGGAATAACGCTGCACATTGAAAATCATCTCGACGCTCCCTGGTGCTAAAAATCTTCTTTCGCAATTTAATAAATTTCATTCGAAAGTGATTTTGATGATGATCAACAAACCTTCTGCTTGCTGACGTACACTCTCTGAACTTTGCATTCACTCACAAGTTTCAGGGAGAAAGTTATGGAGCTGTATCTCGATACTGCCGATGTCACTGCGGTAAAACGTTTGTCGCGCATCCTGCCGTTGCAGGGGGTTACTACCAATCCGAGCATCGTGGCGAAAGAAGGTAAATCGCTGTGGGAAGTGCTGCCTGCCTTGCGCGATGCGCTGGGGGGTAACGGTAAATTGTTCGCACAGGTGATTGCTGCCGACGCCGAACAAATGGTTGCAGAAGCGTTGTTGTTGACGCAGCGGGTGTCCGGTTTGGTCGTGAAAGTGCCGGTAACCCCTGAAGGTCTGGCGGCCATTAAAAAGCTGAAGGGCATGAATATCCCGACGCTGGGCACGGCGGTGTATGGCGCAGGTCAGGGATTACTGGCGGCACTGGCGGGGGCGGAATACGTTGCGCCTTATGTGAACCGTCTGGATGCACAGGGCGGTGACGGCATCGCGATGGTCAAAGAGTTGCAGACCTTGCTCAGCCTGCACGCGCCGCAATCGAAGGTGCTGGCCGCCAGTTTCCGAACCCCACGTCAGGCGATGGATTGCCTGCTGGCGGGATGTCAGTCAATCACCTTACCGGTGGATGTGGCCGAACAGTTACTCAATACACCTGCCGTCGAAGCGGCGATTGAAAAGTTTGATACTGACTGGCGTCAGGCGTTCGGCACTTTATCGCTGAGCTGACGTTTTTGCGTGATACCCGGCCCGCACAGGCAACTGTTGCGGGCTTTTTTGTTTTTGTGTGTTAAGCATTTTCGTACAAATAATTCGAAAATGTGATTTCTCTCCGAAATTAAATATTGACGGAGTAAATTATTAAAACTACCGATCTAAAAAATAGAAACATCGTTTCAATTTATGAGTTGAATCACTTTTATCACCCTGAGAAATGGATAACGTAGCGGCATCAGGTAGTCCGTGACTTTTAAATCAGGTGAAAATTATGCACATTAAACGAGCGATAGAAAAAATCCCCGGCGGGATGATGTTGGTGCCTCTCTTCATTGGTGCGCTGTGCCATACCTTCGCGCCTGATTCGGGCAAATATTTTGGTTCCTTCACCAACGGGTTGATGACCGGCACCGTACCTATTCTGGCGGTGTGGTTCTTCTGCATGGGAGCCTCCATCAAACTCAGCGCGACCGGCACGGTGTTGCGTAAATCCGGCACGTTGGTGGTCACCAAAATCGCGGTGGCGTGGATTGTGGCGGCGATAGCATCACGGTTCATGCCGGAAAATGGTGTGGAATTCGGCTTCTTCGCCGGACTTTCCGTGCTGGCACTGGTGGCTGCAATGGACATGACCAACGGCGGCCTGTATGCCTCGGTAATGCAGCAATACGGCACGAAAGAAGAAGCGGGCGCATTTGTGCTGATGTCTCTGGAATCCGGCCCGCTGATGACCATGGTGATCCTCGGCACGGCAGGCATCGCGTCTTTTGAACCGCACGTCTTCGTTGGCGCTGTGTTGCCGTTCCTGGTCGGTTTCAGCCTGGGCAATCTCGACCCGGAACTGCGCGAATTCTTCAGCAAAGCGGTACAAACCCTGATCCCGTTCTTCGCCTTCGCACTCGGTAACACCATCAACCTGAACGTCATCGCACAAACCGGTCTGTTAGGCGTGTTGCTGGGGATGTCGGTTATCGTCATCACCGGTATTCCGCTGATCCTCGCCGACAAATTCATCGGAGGCGGCGATGGTACCGCCGGTCTCGCTGCCTCCAGTTCAGCGGGGGCCGCGGTGGCAACGCCGGTCCTGATTGCTGAAATGGTGCCGCAGTTCAAACCGATTGCCCCGGCTGCAACCGCGCTGGTTGCTACCTCGGTTATCGTCACCTCAATTCTGGTGCCGATCCTGACCGCAATGTGGTCGAGAAGAGTGAAGAACAAAGCAGTGAAAGGCAAAGTGGCGATGGATCCGCCGATGGCGAGTATCAAATAACGCCAGATTTGGATTACTCCTCCCCTTCGCAGGGGAGGAAGCAGTCCGGAATTATCCTCACAGTCCTGGCGCTTTCCACATCGATGTTGTCAGTTGCCGGTCCACCAGCCCCAGTTGATCCGCATACACTTCCTGCCAGTTGGCTTTCTGCACCAGATATTTTGCGTGGTTCGCCACATCCGGCTGATATTCCCGTTCCCAGCGCACCAGCGCTTCACCGGTGTCTGCAAGTGACGAATACACGCCTGCCGCGACACCCGCTGCAATCGCACAGCCCAGCGCGGTGGCTTCTTTGACCACCGGCACATTGACCGGAACACCCGTCACATCACTTAAAATCTGACACCATAATTTGCCCTTCGAACCGCCGCCGGAGAACACCAGCGACCTGGCGCGTACACCGGAAAATCGGGCGATCATATCCAGATTACACGCCGATACGATGGCGGCGTTTTCTTCTAACGCGCGGAACAGCACCGGTTTGTTGCATTTTTCCGGGTCGATGGACAGATTGATGAACGACGGGGCGGCGTGATACCAGTTCTTGAAATGCATCGCATCCGAGAATACCGGCGTGACGCCCCAGGCCCCCACAGGCACGCGGGCGGCCATGTCTTCCAGCAAGCTGTAAGCATCCACGCCAAGACGCTGCGCCATGGTTTTCTCTTCGGTACAGAATGCGTCACGGAACCAGCGCATGGTCAGTCCGGTAAAGAAACTGATGGATTCGGCCTGTGCCATACCGGGGATGACGTGCGGATTGACGCGGATATTCATTTCGGGGTCGGTGACCGCTTCCGGCAGGTTGACGATTTGCTGCCAGAATGTGCCGCCAAGGACGGCGGTCTGGCCGGGACGCACCAGACCCAGGCCGAGCGTGCCAAGTTGCGCGTCGCCGCCACCCATGCCGACCGGCGTTCCGGCTTTCAGTCCACAGGCATCGGCCGCGCTGGCCGTGACATAACCGAGGCGTGTACCCGTTTCAGCCACCGGAGAAAGCATATCGGCGCGCAGCCCTGCCATATCCAGCAACTCAGGTCGCCAGTTGCGGGTGGTTAAATCCAGCATGCCGGTGGTACCGGCGTTGGACGGATCCACCGCCAGTTCGCCGCTGAGCATGTAGGCCAGCCAGTCGCTGATCATGGTAATAGTGGCAGCCTGACGGTAAATATCGGGGCGGTGATGGGCCAGCCATAACAGGCGCGGCATGGCGCTGAGGGCCAGTGTCTGACCGGAGCATTCATAGACTTCGCGTTCAAATTCGAAATCGTGGATCTCTTTTAACTCGGAAACTTCACGGCTGGCGCGGGCATCGACGTTGGCGCAGGCCCAGACAGGTTCGCCGGATTTGTCGTACAGCACGATCCCTTCGCGCATGGAACAGGCCGCCACTGCGCGGATCGCAGAAGCGGGGAGATGTGCTTCCTGCAATGCCTGACGAATACACTGACAGGCCAGTTGCCAGTTTTTTTGCAGATCAAATTCCATTGAACCGGGCACATCCGGCACCGCCAGATGGATCCATTCGGCCTGTCCGGCGGCTATCTGCTTGCCTTCGAAATTGAAAATCACCGCGCGGATACTGCCGGTACCAGCATCCAGCGCCATCAGATAGTTGCGGTCGTGGTCAGAGTTCAGGGTAGAGGTCATCGCAATGTTCTCTCGTGCCAGTTTATCGGGCACCGTATACCTGACCGCCACGCCCCTTACACCCTGCGGGTCAGTCGAGCAGCGCCAGCATGGCTCTTGCTGTGCTCTCTTCAGTTACCAGTGCATTAATTCGTCTGCCTTTCAGCGCCGCGACGATGGCTTCAGCTTTCTCGACCCCACCTGCGACGCCTAACACGGTCGGAATGCTGGCCAGTTCGTCCGGCGCGACGGCAATCAGCTCATCGTGGATTGCCATGTTTTCTGCCAGCTCGCCGTTGCGCTGCATAAAGAAACCGAGAATGTCGCCGACCGCGCCTTTGCGGCCAAACAGCAACTGCTCACCTTCGCTGATATAACCGGAGCGCAAAATAGTCGCGTCCTGTTTCTGGTTCAGCGAGCCAATGCCGACGACCGCAATATCTGCCGCGCAGGCGGCCAGCATGACATCGTGTACATTACGTTCCTGACGGAAAATAGCCGCTACGCTGGCTGATGATGCCCGCAGCGGAGCCGGAATAATGCTCACTCCGCAGGCTGCATCAAGCTGACCAATCCCGGTCATATAGGGCCCGACGCCGCCGGAAAGCGTGACCATGCGGATTTGTTGTGAGGAGATGAATCCGCTCAGATGTTGCAACGTACTCATCGCCGTTTCGCCAAAACCCACAGCCAGCAGTTGTTCCGGCCTGAGCAATGTCATCAGCATGTGTGCTGCGCCGACCCCCAGCCGTGTGCTCAGCGAGCCGTCGGCCAGCTGTGGCAGCACGCGGATCTGCTGTAAACCAAAGCGTTCGAGCAGGGTATTTTCCAGCGTCAAACAACCCTCAAAACGCGAGTTAATTTGTACGCGGATCACTCCTGACTGCCGGCCTTTTTCCAGCAGGCGTGACACTTTCAGCCGCGTCAAACCAAGCCGTTCACCAATTTCATTCTGGGTCAGGCCGTCGTGGTAATAGAACCACGCGGTGCGCGCCAGCAGTTCCTCTTCGCCCATGCTGAATTCCGGATGGTTAGTCAAATCGGAAAGCGTTGTCTTCTCATTCATAGTGAACACTTATCAAAATGTAGATCAATTGTTCGTTAACAAAATGTTGTTAACTGTGATGTGTTTTGCAAATTTCAAATGATTACTGCCTGAATCATAACGCAGAGTATATGAGTTGAACAAACTGTGATCAGCACAAAAGTTTTCCCTGCCACCTCGGTCTAGTTTTATGAACAATGTTAAATGATAAATACATTTGTTCAATTAATGTATCAAGCCAGAGGCCGGTGTATGCAGAGCAGCAAACAGTTATCAGCAGACCTGCAAACCACGAATCTGCTGTTGCAGGTCAGCGGTGTCAGTAAAAGCTTTTCCGGCGTGGCGGTGCTGAAAGACATCGATTTCAGCCTGCAAGGCGGAGAAGTCCACGCGCTGCTTGGCGGCAATGGAGCGGGTAAATCGACACTGATGAAAATCATTGCCGGTGTCGAAATAGCCGACAGTGGCACGTTACTGCTCGGCGGCGAGCCTTTACTGGCGCTGTCACCAGCAAAAGCGCATCAGGCGGGGATTTATCTGGTACCGCAGGAGCCGATGCTGTTTCCCAGCCTGACCGTGCGCGAAAACATCCTGTTCCGCCTGCCTGCACATCAGGCCGGCGAAAAAAAATTGCAGCAAACGCTGGCTGATCTGGGGTGCAATTTACCGCTGGGTGCCCTGGCCGGAACCCTGGAAGTGGCCGATCAGCAACTGGTGGAAATCCTGCGCGGGCTGATGCGCGATGCGCGGCTGTTGATACTTGACGAACCAACCGCCTCGCTGACACCGGCGGAATCCGCCCGCCTGTTTACACAAGTCCGTCATCTCACCGGGCAGGGCGTCGGGGTGGTATTCATCTCGCACAAACTGCCGGAAATACGTGCGATTGCCGACCGGGTCAGTGTGATGCGTGATGGCAAAATTGCGCTCAGCGGCAGGCTCGCCGAACTGGATAACGATGCGCTGATCCGCGCTATCACCCCGCATTCCCAGGACACCGCGCTGCCGGCAGAGCAAAAGTTGTGGCTGGATTTACCCGGCACACGGCGTAACCCGGCAGGCGGCGAACCGGTCTTGCAGGTACAAAACCTGACCGGTGAAGGCTTTATTAATATTTCATTCAGCGCCCGCGCCGGGGAAATCGTCGGGCTGGCAGGCGTGGTGGGGGCAGGGCGCACCGAACTGGCAGAAACCCTGTATGGCCTGCGTGACGCCCGACGTGGTCAGGTGCTTTTGCAGCAACAAGACATCAGCGGCCTGACGACCTTACAGCGGCTGAAAAAAGGGCTGGTGTATTTGCCGGAAGACCGGCAGGCATCCGGCCTGTATCTCGACGCGCCGCTGAGCTGGAACACCACCTCACTCACCTTCAACCGTCAGGGCTGGTGGCTGAACATCAAACGTGAAGCGGCGGTGCTCGAACGCTATCACCGTGCGCTCGGCATTCAATACCGCGACGGGTCACAAACTGCCCGTACGCTTTCCGGCGGTAATCAGCAAAAACTGTTGATCGCCAAATGTCTTGAGGCACAGCCCGCGGTGCTGATTGTCGATGAACCTACGCGCGGCGTGGATGTGTCCGCGCGCGCTGACATTTACCAGTTGCTGCGCGAAGTGGTGCAACAGAACGTGGCGGTGATCCTGATTTCATCTGATCTGGATGAAATTGAAGGACTGGCGGATCGGGTATTCGTTATGCATCAGGGGGAAATGAGCGGCGAATTGCAGGGCAGCGACATCAACGTCAGCAACATTATGCATATCGCGTTTGGTAATCATGCCAAAACCCGCGCCACCGGAGGAACCTCATGCTAAAGCGGATACAAAACAATCGTGAACTGACCGCGCTGATGGCGATTATTGCGCTGTTTGCCTTGCTCGGTGCGATGGACCGGCAGTCGTTCAGCTTTCAGACACTGAGCATGATTTTTGGCAGCGCGCAGATCCTGATGCTGCTGGCGATGGGTGCCACCGTGGTGATGCTGACCCGCAACATCGACGTGTCGGTCGGTTCCGTTACCGGCCTGTGCGCCGTGACGCTGGGGGTTTTGCTCAACGGCGGCGTGAACCTGCCGCTGGCCTGTCTGCTGACTCTCGGCACCGGTTTACTGGCCGGAATATTTAACGGTGTGCTGGTCGCCTGGCTGCGTATTCCGGCGATTGTCGCCACGCTCGGTACGCTGGGTTTATACCGCGGGCTGATGCTGCTGATGACTGGCGGCAAATGGATTGAAGGCTTACCGGCCGGGCTGAAATCTCTGTCAGAACCGGTTTTCCTCAATGTCTCCCCGCTCGGCTGGCTGGTGATTGTCTTGCTGGCTGCGATGTTCTGGATGCTGGGTCGCACGGCGTTTGGCCGCAGTTTCTACGCTGTCGGCGACAACTTACAGGGCGCCAGACAACTTGGCGTGGCCGTCAACCGCGTACGTATTCTGGCATTTGGCATTAACGGCATGATGGCCGCCATTGCCGGAATTGTCTTCGCCTCACAAATCGGCTTCGTGCCGAATCAGACCGGCAGCGGGCTGGAGATGAAAGCCATCGCCGCCTGCGTGCTGGGCGGCATCAGCCTGCTCGGCGGTACGGGGTCAATACTTGGCGCGGTGCTCGGCGCGTATTTCCTGACCCAAATCGACAGCGTGCTGGTGCTGTTACGCCTTCCGGCGTGGTGGAACGATTTTATCGCCGGGCTGGTGCTGCTGGCGGTGCTGGTATTTGACGGCAGATTGCGGCAGGCGCTGGAGAAAAACTTGCGGCGGCAGAAGTATTCACGCTTTCTGGCGGCCACGCCGCCGCCTCAGAAGAAACCCGCTGAACGCAAATCTCAGCAACCGAAAAATACAAGCCGCCGGCTAAGTACCGGCAAAAAGAGCGGGGTAGTGTGATGAACAAACTCCAACAATATGGCTGGGAAATCGCGCTGCTGGCGTTGCTGGTCATCGAAATCTTACTGTTCGGTTTCGCCAATCCGCGCATGCTGGACGCCAGTACGCTGCTGTTCAGCACCAGTGATTTCATCACCATCGGGATTGTGGCGTTGCCACTGACACTGGTGATTGTCAGCGGCGGTATCGACATTTCCTTTGGTTCCACCATCGGACTGTGCGCCATCGCGCTCGGTGTACTGTGTCAGGCCGGTGTGCCGCTGGCACTGGCCATTATGCTTACGCTGGCACTGGGCGCGACCTGTGGTTTGCTCAATGCGGCGCTGATTCTTTATACCGGCGTGAATCCGCTGGTCATCACGCTGGGGACGCTCTACCTGTTCGGCGGCAGCGCCTTACTGCTTTCCGGGCTGGCGGGCGCGACGGGTTTTGAGGGTATCGGTAATTTCCCCGATGCGTTCACCAACTTTGCCAATCAGATTGTGCTGGGCCTGCCCATGCCGCTGGTGATCTTCCTGCTGGCGACACTGTTTTTCTGGCTGCTGATGCACCGCAGTCGCACTGGTCGCAACGTCTTCCTCATCGGTCAGAATGCCCGAGTGGCGCGTTATGGCGCATTGCCGGTCAGCCGCACGGTGTTTGCGCTCTACGGCATGACCGGGCTGGCGTCGGCCGTGGCTGCCATTCTGATGACTTCGTATTTCGGCTCGGCGCGTTCTGATCTCGGTAATGCGCTGCTGATGCCCGCTATCACCGCGGTCGTGCTGGGCGGTGCCAATATCTACGGCGGTTCAGGTTCCATTCTCGGCACAGCGCTGGCGACACTGCTGATCGGGTATCTCCAGCAGGGTTTGCAGATGGTTGGCGTCTCCAGTCAGGTTTCCAGTGCGCTGTCCGGCGCGCTGCTGATCCTGGTGGTGATTGGCCGCTCTGCCAGCCTCAACCGTGGTCTTATCCGCAGTGTTTTCCAGCGCTATCGCCGGCGCGGGTCTGCGCCTTCTCCTTCCTTGACGTCTTCTCAATAAGCCGGGGTTAATGATGAAAGCCAACACAATGAAAATCTTGTTAATTGCCAGTGCCGTGAGCCTCGCGTGTCTGAGCGCACAGGCGGCTGAACGTATCGCCTTTATCCCAAAACTGGTGGGCGTCGGTTATTTCACCAGCGGCGGCAACGGCGCAATGGCCGCCGGTAAAGCGCTGGGCGCGGACGTGACCTACGACGGTCCGACCGAGCCGAGCGTTTCCGGTCAGGTGCAGATGATCAACAACTTCGTCAATCAGGGATACAACGCGATTGTGGTGGCGGCGGTATCACCCGACGGCCTGTGTCCGGCGCTTAAACGCGCGATGCAACGCGGCGTGAAAGTGCTGACCTGGGATTCCGATACCAAACCGGAATGCCGCTCGATTTACATCAATCAGGGCACACCACAACAACTGGGTTCGATGCTGGTGGAGATGACCTCCAGCCAGGTGAAAAAAGTGAAAGCGAAAGTGGCGTTCTTCTATTCCAGCCCGACAGTGACCGACCAGAATCAGTGGGTGAAAGAGGCGAAAGCCAAAATCGCCAAAGAGCATCCGGGCTGGGAAATCGTGACCACGCAATACGGTTATAACGATGCCACTAAATCCCTGCAAACCGCCGAAGGGATCCTGAAATCTTATGGCGATCTGGATGCGATTATTGCGCCTGATGCCAACGCATTACCGGCAGCGGCTCAGGCGGCGGAAAACCTCAAACGTACCAACGTGACCATCGTCGGTTTCAGTACGCCAAACGTCATGCGCCCGTATGTCGAACGCGGCACGGTGAAACAGTTCGGTCTGTGGGACGTGGTCAGCCAGGGCAAAATTTCGGTTTATGTCGCCGATCAGTTATTGAAAAAAGGCGCGCTTAACGTGGGTGACAAACTGGATGTGCCGGACGTCGGAACGGTGGAAGTGGTGCCGAACAGCGTGCAGGGCTACCAGTATGAGGCCAAAGGTAACGGCATCGTTTTACTGCCGGAACGCGTGGTCTTCACCAAAGACAACATCGGCAAATACGACTTCTGATCAGTAAGGAGAAAAGAAAATGGCAGATCTGGACGATATCAGAGACGGCAAAAATTTCGGCATCGGCACGCCGCAGGATAATCACGCGTTCTTCCTCAAGGGCAGCGGTCAGCTTGACTGGGGAATGCAGTCGCGGCTGGCGCGGATTTTCAATCCGCAGTCGGGCCGGACGGTGATGCTGGCGTTTGACCACGGTTATTTTCAGGGGCCGACGACCGGCCTTGAACGCATCGACATCAACATTGCGCCTTTGTTTTCGCATACCGACGTGCTGATGTGTACCCGTGGCGTGCTGCGCAGCGTGGTGCCTGCGGCGGTGAACAAACCGGTGGTGATGCGGGCTTCCGGTGGTAACTCGATCCTGACTGAACTCTCTAACGAAACGGTGGCGGTGGCGATTGAAGATGCGCTGCGCCTGAATGTCGCCGCGATGGCAGCGCAGGTGTATATCGGCAGTGAATACGAACATCAGTCGATCAAAAACATTATTCAACTGGTCGATCAGGGGATGCGTTACGGCATGCCGACCATGGCGGTGACAGGCGTCGGCAAAGACATGGCGCGGGATCAGCGTTACTTCTCGCTGGCAACCCGCATTGCCGCTGAAATGGGCGCGAACATTATCAAAACCTACTATGTCGATGAAGGTTTCGAACGCGTCGCGGCGGGATGTCCGGTGCCGATAGTGATTGCCGGCGGCAAAAAATTGCCGGAACGCGAGGCGCTGGAAATGTGCTTCAAAGCCATCGATCAGGGCGCATCCGGTGTGGACATGGGGCGCAACATCTTCCAGTCCGAATCGCCGGTTGCCATGCTGAAAGCGGTGAAAGCGGTGGTGCATGAAAACGCCAGCGTGGCGCATGCTTATGAACTGTTCCTGAGTGAAAAGGGGTGAATCATGGAAGTGACACTGGTCGAAATTAATGTTCAGCCGGAAAAGGTGGATGAGTTCCTGGCGGTATTTCACGCTAACCATTTGGGCGCGGTGAAGGAACCGGGAAATCTCAGATTTGATGTGTTGCAGGACGAGGCGGTACCGACGCGCTTCTTTATCTACGAAGCCTATCAGGATAACGACGCTGTGCTGGCACACAAGAAAACACCGCACTATTTGAAATGCGTCGAGGCGCTGGAGGGGATTATGTCGGAGCCGAGGAAGAAGACGGTGTTTAAAGGGGTATATCCGTAAGGTAAAAACGGGTTTGCTCCACCTTTAGTGAGGACCATAGCGGAGCATTATTAGTTTTGGCTCCTCCCCCTGCGAAGGGGGAGGCTGGGAGGGGGTTTTAGGGGCTAACACTTAGTCAAAGCTGACTTTAACTGTCTGATTTTTCTTTAATACCCCACCCCAACCCTCCCCTTCGCAGGGGAGGGAGCAGTCTTGTATTACATCAACCCCTCAAGCCTCACATATAACTCCCTGAACACTTCACGCCGCTCCGCATACGCAGTATGCCGTTCTGCGTCCGGCTGATGTACTTGCTCAAGTGGCAGTTCCGGCAGAAACCGCTCCAGCGGTTGCCCCGGATTCATGGCGATTTGTGCTAAACGTGCAGCACCGAGCGCCGGGCCGACATCGCCGCCGGTGCGGTATTCCAGCGTTTTACCGCTGATGTCGGCCAGCATTTGCCGCCAGTAAGGGCTACGGGCGCCGCCGCCAATCAGCGTGATGCTGTGCGGTTTCAGACCGGTTGCGTGCAGCACGTCCATTCCGTCTGCCAGAGCAAACCCCACACCTTCAAGTACGGCGCGGGCGATATCAGCCGGGCCATGCTGATGGGTCAGGCCGAACAACACACCTTTGGCATTCGGATTATTATGCGGGGTGCGTTCGCCAGAGAGATACGGCAGGAACCAGACCGGTGAATCTGCAGGCGGGGTCTTTTCTGCCAGACTGATCAGTTCGCCAACCGATGCGGTGCCGGTCAGTTTTGCAGCCCAGTCCAGACAAGAGGCGGCGCTGAGCATGACGGACATCAGATGCCAGGTGTCAGGCAGGGCATGGCAGAAGCTGTGTACCGCCTGTTGCGGATTACTCAGAAAACCGTCGCTTACCGCGAAATACACGCCGGACGTACCCAGGGATAGCATCGCTTGTCCGGTTTTATACAACCCGACACCGACGGCCCCGGCGGCATTATCACCGCCACCGGCAATCACCGGCACGGAATCCATGTTCCAGCGTGAGGCGAGTTCCGGCAACAGGTGTCCGGTAATCTGATTACCTTCGAAAAGCGCGGGCATCTGCTGGCGTGTCAGGCCGGTGGCATGCAGTAATTCGTCATTCCAGTCGCGCTTAGCGACATCCAGCCACAGGGTGCCAGCGGCATCAGACATATCGCTGGCGAACACGCCGGTCATCAGCCAGCGCAGATAATCTTTGGGCAGCAGAACCTTGTCTGTTTTGGCAAACACATCCGGTTCGTTTTCGCGTAGCCAGAGCAACTTCGGTGCAGTAAAACCAGGCATCATCAGGTTGCCGGTGATCTGGCGGGAATTCGGGACGTCCGTTTCCAGTTGCTGACACTGGCTGAAGCTCCGACCATCGTTCCACAAAATGGCCGGACGTAATACCTGCTGCTGTGCATCCAGCACGGTGGCGCCATGCATCTGACCCGTCAGGCCAATCGCTTTTACGCCCTGCAGAGAGTGTTGTTGTGACAGTACGCAAACCGCACGGTCTGTTGCATCCCACCAGTCGGCAGGATTTTGCTCAGACCACAACGGATGCGGGCGGGAAAGGGTTAACGCCTCACTGTGGCTGGCGACCACCCGACCTTCTTCGCTGAGTAAAATGGCTTTCACGCCAGAGGTGCCAAGATCTATTCCGAGATACATAGTTTTCCCTTATCTGTTAACCCGAATCTGTAACGATTAACGCCCTGCAATTCCGCGCGCAGCGGGCAGGGCGTCAACTTATTTTAGCCGGTTAACCAAACAGATAGCGGTTAACCAGATTCTCCAGACGCTCCTGCTGACCGCTCTGGTGCTGAGGGGACAGCGCGTTGTGTTGCGCATAGTTGCTCAGGGATTCCAGTGACATTTTGCCTTGCAGGATCTGCTGGCCCAATTCTGTGTTCCAGCCAGCGTAACGTTGGGCAACATGCTTATCCAGTTCACGGCTTTCAATCATACGGGCTGCCACTTTCAGCGCCAGCGCCATGGTGTCCATTCCACCGATATGGCCGTAGAACAGGTCATATTTATCGGTGCTCTGGCGACGAACTTTTGAGTCAAAGTTCAGGCCTCCGGTGGTGAAACCGCCCGCTTTGATGATTTCATACATCACCAACGCATTTTCTTCCACGCTGTTCGGGAACTGATCGGTGTCCCAGCCACACTGCGGGTCGCCACGGTTTGCATCGACGGAACCGAAGATACCCAGAGCAATTGCGTTAGCAATTTCATGGTGGAATGAGTGACCCGCCAGTGTGGCGTGGTTGGCCTCGATATTCACTTTGATCTCTTTTTCCAGGCCAAACTGTTTCAGGAAGCCATAGACGGAAGCAACATCATAATCATATTGATGCTTGGTCGGTTCCTGCGGTTTAGGTTCGATCAGCAGGGTGCCCTGGAAGCCAATTTTGTGTTTGTGCTCAACGACCATCTGCATGAAGCGACCCAGTTGTTCGCGTTCCTGACGAAGATCAGTATTGAGCAGGGTTTCGTAGCCTTCACGGCCGCCCCACAGCACGTAATTTTCGCCCCCCAGTTGTTTGGTGGCATTCATGGCGTGCACAACCTGCGTTGCGGCCCAGGTATAAATTTCTGGATTAGGATTGGTCGCCGCGCCTGCGCCGTAACGTGGATTGGTGAAGCAGTTAGCTGTACCCCACAACAATTTTACACCGCTGGCTTCCTGCTTTTGCGCCAGTACATCAGTCATGATGGCAAAATTATTGACGTATTCTTTAATTGATGTCCCTTCCGGCGATACGTCGACGTCATGGAAGCAATAGTAAGGCACGTTCAGCTTCTGGAAGAATTCGAAAGCGACATCCGCTTTACTTTTAGCCAGCTCCAGCGCGTCACCGGGATGTTGCCACGGGCGGTCAAAGGCGCCCACACCGAACATGTCATTACCATTCCAGCAGAAGGTGTGCCAGTAACAAGCCGCGAAACGCAGATGCTCAGCCATCGTTTTGCCGAGGATCACTTCTTCAGGGTTGTAATGACGGAATGCCAGCGGATTAGTGCTGTTAGCACCTTCGTAGCGAACTGCGTCGAGCTTGTCGAAATATGCGTGCATTGATAACTCCTTGAAAACGGGCCCAGCGGGACTGGGAGGCTGAGGCTCTATCTTCGGAGTTGACGTGACATCCCACAATTACGTTATTTCACACTCAATTTAATAGAATTATTAAGTGTGCGGCAGATCGCATAAATAACCTTTTTTCTTGTCGTTTTTATCCGTCTTCCACGATATCTCGATAATAAAAGTATCTGGCTTGTGCATATTACAATCAAACTATGATCCCCATCATAATTCCTAAAATAAACAAAAAATCGTAATGCAGTGATTAAAATCTGCAATTGCCGATTAATTACCCAGCGACAACAATCCTTGTGTCATTGCTGTACGCACTTCTCTGTATCTGCCTCTACTTATTCTTATAAAAGGTCTGACATGATGAAAATGAATAAAGTAATTCTTTCTGCCTGTGCCGCATTAGTGCTTTTTAGCCAGTCAGGGTTAGCGAAAGAAATTAAAATTGGTATGGCTATTGATGACTTACGTTTAGAGCGCTGGCAAAAAGACCGTGATATTTTTGTGGCTAAAGCCAAAACGCTGGGTGCGGATGTTTTTGTGCAATCCGCAAACGGCAATGAAGAAACACAAATGGCGCAGATTGAAAATATGATCAACCGTGGCGTCGATGTGCTGGTCATCATTCCGTATAACGGCGAAGTGCTCAGCAACGTGATCGCCGAAGCGAAGCAGGAAGGCATCAAGGTGCTGGCCTATGACCGCATGATTAACAACGCGGACATTGATTTTTATATCTCTTTCGACAATGAAAAGGTCGGGGAGCTGCAGGCACAAAGCCTGGTTGAACGTGTGCCGCAGGGGAATTATTTCCTGATGGGCGGCTCGCCGGTGGATAACAACGCCAAGCTGTTCCGCGCAGGACAAATGAAAGTGCTGAACCCGCTTATCAAAGACGGGAAGATTAAAGTTGTGGGAGATCAGTGGGCCGATGGCTGGTTGCCGGAAAACGCCCTGAAAATTATGGAAAATGCCCTGACGGCCAACAACAACAAAATTGATGCCGTGGTGGCGTCTAACGATGCGACGGCCGGTGGTGCAGTACAGGCTCTGTCAGCACAAGGGCTGGCAGGGAAAGTAGCGATCTCGGGTCAGGATGCCGATCTCGCGGCGATCAAACGTATCGAAGCCGGTACTCAAACGATGACCGTTTATAAACCGATTACCAAACTGGCCAATGACGCTGCCGAAATCGCGGTGCAGTTAGGCAAAGGGGAAACCCCGAAATCCAATGCCACATTAAATAATGGCAAAAAAGACGTGCCGTCTTATTTATTAACACCGATTCCGGTGGATAAAAATAATATTGAAAGCACCGTGGTGGCCGACGGATTCCACAAAAAATCAGACCTTTAATTTTTCAATATTTTCTATAGAAACAACACTTCCCCCCGGAAGTGTTGTTTCTGCTGGAGGTGAAAGTGCCAGAACAATATGAAAAATTACCGTTGCTGGATATGCGCAATATCACCAAGCGGTTTGGTGCAGTAAAAGCCGTTGATAATATTAGTCTGACGTTATCTGCGGGTGAAGTGCTATCGCTGTGTGGCGAAAATGGATCGGGTAAATCCACGTTAATGAAAGTGTTGTGCGGTATTTATCCGCAAGGAACGTTTGAAGGTGAAATTTATTTTTCAGGAGAACGTCTTACTGCGAAAGGTATCCGTGATACCGAGCAAAAAGGGATCGCCATTATTCATCAGGAACTTGCGCTGGTTAAGCAACTGAGTGTGCTGGAAAACATGTTTCTGGGTAATGAATGGGGCAGTTATGGGCTGCTGGATACCGACAAAATGTATCTGCGTTGTCAGCGCATGCTGGCGCAGGTCAAACTCAATATTGATCCGCATACGCTGGTCGGGGAACTGGGGCTCGGGCAGCGGCAACTGGTTGAAATTGCCAAAGCGCTGAACAAGCAGGTCCGTTTGCTGGTGCTGGACGAACCGACGGCATCATTGACCGAAAGTGAAACCGCGATTTTGCTCGATATCATTCGTGACCTGCGCCATCACGACATCGCCTGTATTTATATTTCCCACAAACTCAATGAAGTCAAAGCCATATCGGACAAACTGTGCGTGATCCGCGATGGTCGTCATATCGCCACCTGCAATGCCGCCGGAACGTCGGAGAAAGAAATTATCGCCATGATGGTGGGGCGTGAACTGACGGAACTCTTTCCGCCGCGTGAACGCCAGATCGGTAAGGAAATATTAAGGGTGGAAAATCTTACTGCCTGGCATCCGGTTAACCGGCATATCAAACGGGTGGATAACGCCGGTTTTACGTTGCGTGAGGGCGAGGTGCTGGGTGTCGCCGGACTGGTGGGGGCCGGAAGAACCGAAATGATGGAGTGTTTATTTGGTGTTTATCCGGGACGCTGGTCTGGCGATATCTGGCTGCAAGGCGAGAAAGTGCAGATCACCGGTTGCCGCGATGCCATGCGGCGCGGGCTGGCGATGGTGCCTGAAGACCGTAAACGTGACGGCATCGTGCCGGTTATGGCCGTTGGCAGCAACATTACACTGGCGGCGTTAAGCCAGTTCAGCGCTGGCGGTGTTCTGCGCGAAGCCGAAGAACAGCACAGCATCAGTGAGTCAGTGAAACAACTCAAAATCAAAACCTCTTCTCCCGAACTGGCAATCGGGCGACTCAGCGGTGGCAATCAGCAAAAAGCCATTCTGGCACGGTGCCTGCTGCTAAAACCTAAAATCCTCATTCTTGATGAACCGACGCGCGGGATCGACGTCGGGGCAAAACATGAAATCTACAAACTGATCGGCCAGCTGGCGGCGCAGGGCATGGCAATTATCGTCATCTCATCAGAGTTACCCGAAGTGCTGGGACTCAGCGACCGCGTGGTAGTCATGCATCTCGGACAGGTCAAAGCCTGTCTGGATAACAATAATTTAAGTCAGGAACAGGTCATGGAAGCCGCATTGAGGAGTGAATCTTATGTCTAAATTTCCCCAACCAGGAACCCCGTCTGCGCCTGCAACTCAGGGTGGGGCCGACGCGTTATTTTCGATGCAGAAACTGAAGAGTATTAACCTGCAGGTGTTCGTCATGCTGGCGGCCATTGCGGTGATTATTGTCTTCTTTAGCGTCACCACTGACGGCGCGTATATCAGCGCACGTAACGTGTCTAACCTGCTGCGTCAGACCGCCATCACCGGCATTCTGGCTGTAGGCATGGTCTTTGTGATCATCTCAGCGGAGATCGACTTGTCCGTCGGTTCCATGATGGGATTATTGGGTGGTGCGGCGGCGATTTTCGATGTCTGGCTCGGCTGGCCTTTGCCGCTCACCATTGTGGTGACTCTGGCATTAGGGCTGCTGTTGGGCGCATGGAATGGCTGGTGGGTAGCATATCGTAAAGTCCCGTCATTCATTGTCACACTGGCCGGAATGCTGGCGTTTCGCGGCATCCTGATTGGTATCACCAGCGGCACCACGGTGTCACCGACGACACCTGCAATGTCGTTAATAGGTCAGAGTTATCTGCCGGATTCTTTCGGTTTTGGTATTGGTGCGATTGCGCTGGCCCTGTTTATTGGCTGGCAGTGGCGCAGACGCAAACAGCGGGCGGTGCTGGGTTTGCCGCTGACCGCGGCAAAAAGTGATGTGACCCGTCAGGCACTCACTGCGGTTATCGCGCTGGGCGCTATTTACCTGCTCAACGATTATCGCGGCGTGCCGACGCCGGTGTTGATTCTGGTGGCGCTGATGTTGGGCGGCATGTTTATGGCCTCCCGCACCGCATTTGGCCGTCGTATTTACGCTATTGGCGGCAACATTGAAGCGGCGCGGTTATCCGGTGTTAATGTCGAGCGCAGCAAGCTGGCGGTGTTTGCGATAAACGGTCTGATGGTAGCGATTGCCGGTCTGATCCTCAGTTCGCGGTTGGGGGCAGGTTCGCCTTCGGCGGGGAATATCGCGGAACTGGATGCCATTGCAGCCTGCGTTATTGGCGGAACGAGCCTGGCGGGTGGCGTCGGCAGCGTGGCCGGTGCGGTTATGGGGGCTTTCATTATGGCCTCGCTGGATAACGGCATGAGCATGCTGGATGTACCAACGTTCTGGCAGTACATCGTTAAAGGCGGGATTTTACTGCTGGCGGTCTGGATGGATTCGGCGACCAAACGACGTGCATAAAGTCAGCAGAGATGGCAGTGATGACGGGCGGTCACTTAGGAAAGTCTGAGCAACCTCACAAATTCACGTAGCTAAATCTACGTAAGCCATGGCGTTGTGCTATTGACCAACCCAATCAGCCTCATTCATGAGTACAAATGAATGAGGCTTTAGTCTATGAGAAAACCGGTGAGAGACAGGCATGTTTGAAAAACGTTATCGGATCACGTTGTTATTTAACGCCAACAAAGTCTATGACCGTCAGGTCGTCGAAGGCGTGGGTGAATACCTTCAGGCCTCACAAAGCGACTGGGATATCTTCATTGAGGAGGATTTCCGCTGTCGCATAGACAACATTAAAGACTGGCTTGGTGATGGTGTGATCGCCGATTTTGATGACCGTGAAATTGAAACGTTGCTTGAAGGTCTCAATGTGCCGATTGTCGGGGTGGGCGGGTCTTATCATCAGGAAGAAGATTATCCGCCGGTGCATTATATCGCTACAGACAACTACGCACTGGTTGAAGCGGCCTTTATGCACCTGAAAGAGAAGGGGATTAACCGCTTCGCGTTTTACGGTTTGCCTGATGCCGGGGGAAAGCGCTGGGCGCAGGAACGCGAGCACGCGTTCAGAAAACTGGTGTCTGCTGAACAGTATCAGGGTGTGGTCTATCAGGGGATGGAGACCGCACCGGAAAACTGGCAACACGCTCAGAACCGGCTGGCGGACTGGATCCAGACACTGCCGCAGCAAACTGGCATTATTGCGGTTACCGACGCCCGCGCACGTCATCTGTTACAGGTGTGCGAGCATCTGAATATTCCTGTACCAGAAAAGCTTAGCGTCATTGGTATCGATAATGAGGAACTGACGCGCTACCTGTCGCGTGTTGCCTTGTCATCCGTCGTACAGGGCACGCGCCAGATGGGCTATCGCGCCGCGAAACTTCTGCATCAGTTGCTGGATCAGCGTGATTTACCGTTACAGCGTATTCTGGTGCCGCCGGTAAAAGTGGTAGAACGCCGCTCAACGGATTTCCGATCACTGCGTGATCCGGCCGTCATTCAGGCGATGCATTACATCCGTTACCATGCCTGCAAAGGGATTAAGGTTGAACAGGTTCTCGATGCCATCGGCATGTCGCGTTCTAATCTTGAGAAACGGTTTAAGGATGAAACCGGACAGACGATTCACGGCGTGATCCACGAAGAAAAACTCGACCGCGCCCGCAACCTGCTGGCCGCTACCTCGATTTCCATCAATGAGATCTCGCAGATGTGCGGATATCCGTCGCTGCAATATTTCTATTCGGTATTCAAAAAAGGCTATGAAATGACCCCTAAAGAGTACCGCAGCATTCATGGCGATAGCGTGTATCAGGATGTCTGAAAGCCGCATAAAAAAATGCCCCGTTCAGTGACGAACGGGGCATGAATACATTGATACCAGAGAATAAATTACAGTGTTATCACTACCGGACCTGCACCGGCAGCCGGGGTCAGCAATATCCCCAGCGCCTCTTCTTTCTGCGCAGCACCGCTCACTTCCCTGACCGATTTCTGATTGCGCAGGCACAGTGTCCAGCCTGATGCCTGGCCTTCCCGGGTTACTGTAATTACGCCATCCCGCCGTTCGGCTTTCAGGGTGAAGACGGTTCTCCCGCTCAGATCGGTGATCACGCTTTCTGCCACCGCGCCGTCTTCCAGCTCGAACAGATGGAATTCAGGCTGCTGGCTGTAATCATAATCCGGCTTCTGATTATTACTGCCAAGCGCCAGCAAGGTATTCGGACGAACATACAACGGCAGGCTGTCGAAGCCATGCTGCTGACGATGCCAGCGCGAACCTTCGGCCACGTCGTTGCTCAGAAGGTGCGTCCAGCGGCCTTCTGGCAGATAGAAATTGACATCGCCTTCTTCGCTGAAAACGGGGGCGACCAGCAGATCATCACCAAGCATATATTGGCGATCAAGATAATCGCATGCCGGATCGTCAGGGAACTCCAGCATCATGGCGCGCATCACCGGTGTTCCGTGGCTGGCAGCCTGGGCTGAAGCGGGGTAGAGATACGGCATCAGGCGGCATTTTAGCTGCGTGAACTGGCGCACCACATCGCAGGCTTCATCGTCATACACCCACGGCACCCGATAGGATTTGCTGCCATGCAGGCGGCTGTGGCTTGAGAGCAGGCCGAATGCGCACCAGCGTTTGTAGATGTGCGCCGGTGCAGTATTTTCGAAACCGCCAATGTCGTGGCTCCAGAAACCAAAGCCGGATAATCCGATGGATAACCCGCCACGCAGGCTTTCAGCCATCGACTCGTAAGTGGCGTAGCAGTCACCGCCCCAGTGAACCGGGAATTGCTGCGCACCTACCGAGGCGGAACGGGCGAACAGCACGGCTTCGTCTGCGCCGAGTTTATCCTGCAACGTTTCATATACCAGTTTGTTGTACACAAACGCGTAATGATTATGCATTTTTTGCGGGTCACTGCCGTCGTGCCAGACGACGTCGGTCGGGATACGTTCGCCGAAGTCGGTTTTGAAGCAATCGACGCCCATATCCACCAGACGTTTCAGATGGCCCGCGTACCATTCAGCGGCCTGCGGATGAGTGAAATCCACGATGCCCATGCCAGCCTGCCATTTATCCCACTGCCAGACACGGCCGTCAGGGCGTTTGAGCAGATAACCTTTTTCTTTACCTTCACGGAAAAGCGGCGATTTCTGGCCGATGTACGGGTTGATCCACACACAAATTTTCAGACCGCGCGCTTTCAGGCGCTGCAACATACCCTGCGGATCAGGGAAAGTTTGCGGATCCCATTCAAAATCACACCACTGGAAAGCCTTCATCCAAAAGCAGTCGAAGTGGAAAACATGCAGTGGCAATTCACGTTCCGCCATGCCGTCAATAAAGCTGTTGACGGTCGCTTCATCATAGTTGGTGGTAAACGAGGTGGTCAGCCACAGGCCAAACGACCAGGCGGGTGGCAGTGCAGGGCGGCCGGTAAGACGGGTATAACGGTCGAGCACTTTTTTCGGCGTCGGGCCATCGATAACGAAATACTCGAGATATTCGCCTTCCACGCTGAACTGCACTTTGGAGACTTTTTCTGAGCCGACTTCAAAAGACACACATTCCGGATGATTCACCAGCACGCCGTAGCCGCGGTTCGTCAGGTAGAACGGAATGTTTTTGTAAGACTGCTCAGTGCTGGTGCCGCCATCGCGGTTCCAGGTTTCGACAGTCTGACCATTTTTGACCAGCGCGGTGAAACGCTCACCCAAGCCGTAAACCGTTTCGCCAACGCCCAGATCCAGGCGTTCCATCATGTAGGTTTTATGCGAGTTTGTGTCCTGAACATAGCCGTTAGATTTCGCGACACTGCCGGTGATCCGGCGGCCATGGCGCAGGAAGTCCAGCGTCCAGTTGTTACCTTTGGTGACGCGAACACTCAGATCACCGCTGTGCAGCGCGGCGAATTCATCGTTGTCTTCAAAGCGCAGTTCGGGGGTGTCAGTTTGCATTAACGGATAATGCGGGCCTTTATCCATTTCGCCATCAAAATGGGTAATACGTACACCCATCACGCCGGTCTGCGGCGAGAAGAAACGCAGCGTAAACAGTGGCGAGTCCAGTTGGCTGGCGCGTTCCGAGGCATCTTTCGGCGCAGCAAAAATCACCATCTCATTACCGGAGCGTTGTACTTCAAACACCTGAAGCGGGTGCGTGAGTGACAATCCTTCCTGGATCAACCAGTTACCATCACTGATCTTCATAATGTCTCTTCCTTTTAAACTTCATCCAATTTATTTCATAAATTCTTGCTGATTGCGGCGGATGCCTTGTGCGACTTCATCAAGAATGCGGCGCAGCAGCGGGGTGCGAAGAATGTAATAGCGTTTACAGATGATGGCGCTCAACAGGTAGCAAACTGCCGGAACCAGGGTGAACAGCGCGATAATGCTGGTCATGGTGGCTGCATTTTGGGTGGCGGCACCGGACTGATAACCGGCACCGGCCAGCATCCAGCCGATCATCGCGCCGGCCAGGGCCAGACCGAGTTTCAGAACAAACAGAGTACCGGCGAAGCTGATACCGGTCAGGCGTTTGCCGTCGTTCCATTCGCCGTAATCTACGGTGTCGGACATCATCACCCACTGAATTGGCGTGACCAACTGATGCAGAACGCCGATAACGAAGATGAAGATAAACATCAGCACGCTGCCGTTCACCGGCAGGAAGAACATGCCGATGCTCAGAACCGCCAGAATGGCGTTGGTCCACCAGAAAACACTGACCTTACATTTCCAGTCAGTCAGCGGTTTTGCCAGCGCACTGCCTAACAGGTTACCGACGGAATAGACGCCAAGGAACCAGGCGAACAGCACCGGATTGCCGAGAATGTACGTCACGTAATACATCATGGCGCCGCCGCGAACCGCGACCGCAATGATATTGAGGATGGTCAGCAGGCCGACAATACGCCACTGGTCGTTGTGCCAGATGTCACGTAAATCTTCACGCATGGTGCCGGTCGGTTTGCCCGGATCGATACGTTCTTTGGTGGTGGCAAAACAAATCGCCAGCATCACGGCCGCGACAATCGCCAGCACCGCAATCCCGCCCTGATAACCGAGCGCCTGATTTTCTCCGCCGATCAGTTTAACCAGCGGCATCATCAGCACGGTACTTAACATGCCGCCAGCAGTGGCCAGCACGAAGCGGTACGATTGCAGTGAAATACGTTGCGTCGGGTTAGAGGTAATCACACCGCCGAGGGCGCAGTAAGGAATGTTGACCACGGTATACATCAGCGTCAGCAGGGTATAAGTGATAGCGGCGTAAATCATTTTGCCGGTCATGCTCAGCTCTGGCGTGGTGTAAGTGAATACGCAGACGATGCCGAAAGGAATCGCGCCGAACAGCACATAAGGGCGGAATTTCCCCCAGCGCGTTCGGGTGCGGTCTGCCAGTAATCCCATGCAGGGGTCTGAGATCGCGTCCAGTGCGCGGGCCAGCAGGAACATCGTACCGACATAACCCGCAGGAATGCCGAAAATATCGGTATAGAAAAACATCATGTAGAGCATGACGTTATCGAAAATGATATGACTGGCGGCGTCGCCTAATCCGTATCCAATCTTTTCCTTGACCGAAAGGATTTCTGTACTCATTGTTTCAATGTCCATATGAAAAGGGTGAGTACGTTTTTAACGGTTGGCGGGTGCCTGAGGCTATTGAGATTTTTGTTTCTGAAATTATGTTTCTTTATTTCTGTGATCGCACAGTGCAAACGGAGGAAAGTTGAGCGGGAAAAGTGTGGGGGAAGTGCCTGATACGGGGCGGATACATGCGGAAAAAACCTCCCGTTTCCGGGAGGCTCAGATGTTTATTTTTTATATTTTGCTTCCAGCGTCGCAAACCACGGTGCGGTGAAATCTTCAGATTTACCCCAGCCAGGAATGATTTTGCTCAGACCGGTCACGTTGATGCCGTCCGGTTGGCTGAGAAGCAGAGATTGCGGAATGGTCTGTGCCGGGAATTCATAGGTTGCAGGCGTTTTCTCACCGGCAATTTTAAGCGCCACAATTCGCAGGTTAACCGCGCCAATCAGCTGTGTATCCACTGCAGCGGTCATCTGCCACGGGCTGCCTTTTTCGCGCATCAGTTGTAAATCCTGATTCGATACATCAATGCTGTAGAGTTTGATCTCGGTACGGCCATTTTCTTTCAGTGCTTTATACGCGCCCTGACTGAAGGCATCCCATGCGCCCCAGATGGCATCAATCTGACCTTTCGGGTATTTCGCGAGAATTGCACCGACTTTGTTAGCTGTGTCGCCCTGCACGTCAGAAGACACTGCGCCGATCGATTCCAGCTGATGAATGCCCGGATTCTCTTTCAAAATAGCTTCGTAGGTTTTCTGGCGGCGTTCCATTGGCGGGAAACCGGCTACCCACAGTTTGACGATATTAGCCTTACCGTTGAAGTCTTTCACCAGCTGGCCGACAGACGCTTTCGCCAGTGAGGCATCGTCCTGACGGGTGACGGTCACGCCTGGAATGTTTTCCGGCACTTCGGTATCAAATGCAGAAACCGCAATACCTGCTGCCGCAATGCGTTTTGCCAGCGCTTCGGAATACGGGCCGCGTCCCTGGGACAGGATAATGCCGTCGTATTTCTGGCTGATGGCCTGATTCACGAAATCCTGAAATTTGGCGTCATCGCCATTACTCAGAAAGGTATCCACTTTAAAGCCAAGTGCGCGGCCTTGTTTAATGGCACCGGCCAGGAACTGCGTGGTGTTATCGTCGGAGCCAAGATTACGGATAACTGCGATGCGCACGGGACCGTTGTGCTGGGCGATAGCCGCCGGAACGGGCGCAGGTGTTTCACCGGCAGCGAAGGCCGGTACAGTGGAAAACAGGCTTAATGCCAGCAGGGATACGGATATTTTTTTCATTATTGAACAGCTCCGTCGGACGCGATGTTTTTTCTGGTGTTTTTTTGGTAAATCCGGGAAGGCAATGCGGCTTTCCAGATTGAGGATGTACAGAAGTCTGTCTGTCTGGACGTCTATTCTGTCGGAGCAGTTTACCGGTATGTTACGAAAGAAGGAATGCTTTGTTGTTATTATATTTAACAGTGTTGTTATTCCTGTGGGTTATAGCGGATGCGCAGCCTCTGAGCAAAATCAGGCACATGGCCTAAACTGAATTTTTGTCTGCGATTTTTACATTGATTGTTCATTCCTCTAATACAGCCTCCGGGAGAAGCCTTATGCCATTTTCTTTCCGCGACACCTTATTGCCTGCTTTTGCGCTGGTGATGTTAACCACCAACGTCTCTGCTGCGCCGAAATCCCCCGTCCCGCCGCCACTTGTCAGTGCGCAGGTCACTGAACTGGCAAAAGGGCTGGATCACCCGTGGTCACTGGCTTTTTTGCCTGATAATCAAGGGGCGCTGATTACCGAACGCAGCGGGCAACTGCGACTTTGGAAGCAGGACGTTGGATTATCCGCACCGCTGAAAGGTGTACCGGCCGTGTGGGTCGCCGGGCAGGCCGGTTTGTGGGATGTCCGTTTGTCGCCAGATTTTGCCAGTAACCGCCGGGTGTATCTCACCTTTGCGCAGCCGGGTGAAAAAGGTGAACCGCATGCTGCGCTGGGTTATGGCACGTTAACGGCGGACAATAAAACCCTGACGAATTTTAAGGTCATTTTCGTACAGCAACCGGCGTTGCAAAGCGGCATTAATCTCGGCGGGCGCATCGCCTTCGATCAGAAGGGAAATATTTTCCTGACGACCGGTGACAATAATCAGCGCATCAACGCCCAGCATCTGAATCAGTTGCAGGGCAAGATTTTGCGTCTGACACCGGAAGGCGGCGTGCCGCAGGATAATCCGTTTGTTCAGGACAAAAGTGCGAAGCCGGAAATCTGGACTTTCGGCAACCGTAATCCGCAGGGACTGGCAGTTAATCCGTGGAGCGGGGTGTTGTGGGAAACCGAACACGGTCCGCGCGGCGGCGATGAAGTGAATCTGCTGAAAGCGGGTAAAAACTACGGCTGGCCGCTGGCAACCTTCGGGATTAACTATTCCGTGCAGCCGATCCCCGAAGCCAAAGGCACCACATTAGCGGGGGCGGAAGATCCGATTTATTACTGGGAAGTTTCACCGGCATTAAGCGGCATGGCGTTCTATAACGTGCAAAAGTTCCCGCAATGGAAAAACTCGCTGTTTATCGGTGCGCTGGCAGGAGAATCGCTGATCCGCCTGACGCTCGACGGCGAAAAAGTCACGCATGAAGAGCGTTTACTCAGTGACCGTAAGGAACGGATCCGCGAAGTGCAGGTGGGTGCAGACGGATTTGTGTATGTGCTGACCGACGATCGCGACGGCAAGTTGCTGAAGGTGGCACCGCAGGGTTAAGTCCTGAAGGGTTAACTCAATAAAAAGGCGGGCTATTTCAGCCCGCCTCAGTTTCAGTCAGCGCAATCAGCGTTGCGTTCTTTGCGCCTTGAACAGGGCCCAGACGCTGAGCAACCCGACCATCATCAGGTAGTAGCCCGGTGCCAGACTGCTGCCGGTGGCGGAAATCAGCAATGTACAGATGAATGGCGCGAAGCCACCAAACACGGTTACGGCGACGTTGTAGCTGATCGCCATCCCGCTGGCGCGGGTGGTGATCGGGAACAGGTCAGCCATCATCGACGGCACGGTGGAGAAATACACCGATTTCAGCAGTGCCAGCCAGCTTATCAGCAACAACACGGACATCGCCGAAGTGTGTTGCAGCATCAGCCAGAACGCCGGATACACGGTCAGCAACAGCAGAATAAGCGATCCCCACATCAGCGGCAGACGGCCAATTTTCTCCGCCCACAGGCCCATAACGGGCGTTACTACCGTCAGGATAATCCCGGCTGCCAGTGTGGCGCTGAACCCCGCCGAAGCAGGCAGATGCAGTGTTTTGGTGGCATATGTCGGTACGTAGTTCAGCATATAGTTGATGGCAGTAGACACCACCATCAGGCCAATCGCGGTAAAGAACAGACCTTTTTGCGCACGCACGATTTCTTTCAGTGGCGACGCGGTTTTCTCGGCCTTGCTGAAACTTTCCGATTCCCGGATATGACGGCGGATGTATAAACCGACCGGCCCTATCAGCAGCCCGAAGATAAACGGAATACGCCATCCCCAGTCCTGCAGTTGTGTTTCACTCAGCACTGCCGATAAACCCAGCCCGAATGCCGATGCCAGCAGCGTACTCGCGCCCTGTGTCGCGAACTGCCAGCTGGCGATAAACGCTTTGCGTTCCGGGAAGTGCTCGACCAGAAAGGCCGTCGAACTGCCGAATTCACCGCCTGCCGAGAAGCCCTGAATCAGACGAGCTGCCAGGATTAATAACGGAGCCGCCATACCGATGGTTCCGTAAGACGGCGTGATAACGATAATCAGGCCGCCGATCATCATCAGGCTGATGGACAGCAACAGTGAGGCTTTGCGTCCGTGTTTGTCTGCATACGCACCCAGCACAACCGCGCCGAGCGGGCGGATCAGGAATGACACGCCGAAACTGCCAAACGTCAGTAACAGGGAAACGGTCGGATCGGATGTCGGAAAATAGGCGTGAGCAATATAGCTGGCGAAAAAACCGTAAATCGCGATATCAAACCATTCCAGCGCGTTACCGATACAGGTCGCAAAGAGGGTTTTCATCAGGCTTGGCTTTTCTGTCGCGTTGCCGGTTGTATGGGATGACGCCGTTAACTGGCTCATTTGGCACCTCCGGCGTGATCAATATGCTGAGCGAGCAGGGCGGTACCATGCTCGCCGAAATCCCATAACAGACGAGTCATGATCGCCAGCCCCTCGCGGGCGACGGAAATCAACATGTGCTCGTTGACGCCATGCTGACCGCAGGCCGGATACGAATGCGGAACCCACAACGTCGGCAGGCCGAGAATATCGGCAAAAACGTCATTGGGCAGTGAACCGCCGAGGTTCGGTAGCAGCGCCGGTTTTTTGCCGGTGGTTTGCTGCATGATGTTCAGCGCCCAGCCGACCAGCGGGTCGGTCGGGTCGAAACGGGTGGCCGGTGAACCGCGCATAAATTCCACTTCAACCTGTGGGAAACCCTGTGCATCAAGATGGTCACGCACGTGTTTCGCCAGGTTTTGCCAGTCAGTGCCGACCACAAACCGTAGCTGACACACTGCCGTGGCGTTGCCGGGAATCGCGTTCATCGGGCGCTGCGGGTTACCGGTCAGGAATGACAGCACTTCCAGCGTATTCCAGGCATACAAACGCTCGGCTGGCGTCAGACCGGCTTCTCCCCAGTCCGGGTCGATCTGCGGATCACTTTCGCCGCCACCGACGTCAACATCACGGAGAATGTCTCGCACTGCCTCACTGACTGCAGGCGGTTTAAGCGCTTCCACCTGCAGCTGCCCCTGCTGACTGACCAGCGAGGCCAGCGCATTGGCCAGCTGAATGCCGGGATTGGTCAGCAGACCGCCCCAGTTGCCGGAGTGATAGGCGTTGTCGCGGGCATTAATGGTCAGACGGAAATTGACCGCACCCCGCGAGCCGAGGAACAGCGTCGGGCGCCCAGCACTCAGGCGCGGTCCGTCGGAGGCCAGGAAAATGTCGGCGCTGAGTTGGTCATGATAGTTGCGGCACAGTTCGGCCAGCCCCGGCGAGCTGATTTCTTCACCCATTTCGAACAGCAGTTTGCAGTTAAAGCCGAGACGGCCACCACGTGCTTTGAAAATTTGTTCCAGCGCCGCAATATTAACGCTGTGCTGGCCTTTGTTGTCGGCGCTGCCGCGTCCGTACCAGCGGTCACCTTCTTCTTTCAGCGTCCATGGCGACAAATCACTGCGCCAGTTTTCATCGTCGCCGAACACCACGTCGCCGTGGCCATAGCTCAATATGGTGGGCAATTCGCTGTCTTCAATGCGTGTAGCAATCAGGAAAGGACGGTTGGCAGCATGAGGATTTTCCACGCTGAGCAGGCTGAAACCCATCGCTGAAAGTGCCGGTTTAATCTCTTCATCGAGATAACGTGCCAGTTCAGCGTCGCGCTGATTGCTCTGGCTTTCGGTGGCAATAGCCACCCTGCGTGCCAGTGTTCTTTTGTATTCACCCTGATCGAACCAGGCTAATGCCTGTTCAACGATATTTTCCGCTGTCATGAATAACCTGCTTTTTAATGTTTTGAGGATTTATTGTTGGTTTTTTTAGCAGTTTCACTCTACGCGCGGCGCAAGCGTTGCCACAATAATAATAATTGCAACTTAGCGTTGCTTTTATTGTAATGCTTGTCTGCACAGTTATGAGGCAATACGGCCATGCAAAGTACGGAAATTCGCTACTTCCTGGTAGTGGCAAACACCGGTTCGCTGAGTGCGGCGAGTAAGCAATTATTTGTCGCAGTGTCTGCCATCAGTCGCCAGATCCAGCGCCTCGAAGAACGTATCGGTGCGCCGCTTTTTGAGCGTCATGCCCGCGGCATGGTGCTGAACGATGCCGGACAAATTCTGGAAAACCATGTGCGCAAAAGCATGATGGACATGGAACACGCCATTGCAGAAATCCAGGGGTTGAACGCGGTACGCCGCACGGTGATCCGCATGGCCTGCACCGACGGGCTGGCGTTTGATTTGCTGCCGCAGCTGTTTTCACAGTTCCGGCTGAACAATCCGGGTGTGATGTTTTATCTCAACGTCGGCACGGCGGTGGAAGTGTCGGAGATGATCCACAACGGCGAAGTGGAACTGGCGTTGCAGTTCAGTCTGGTGGCGGAACGCGGTGTGGATATTCTGGCGTCTTTTCCCGCGCCGGTGCGCATGGTGATGCGTCCGGATCATCCGCTGGCGGAATCTGAGGTGCTGCTGACGGATTTGCACCCGTACCCGCTGGCGATGAACGAGCAGGGCAGCACCATCCGCCAGTTGTTTGATTTGTCCTGCCGGATGAGCGGCATTTTTCTTGAGCCTGCGGTGAGTTGTAACCGTTTCTCGACGTTGTACGATTTTATGGTGCAGACACCGGGCGCGATTGCGGCATGCAGCCATTTTTCCATTATGTACAAAGCGCGCCGCGACAATTTGCGGGTGAAACCGGTGAATATTGAACAACTGAGTCAGCGTACGTTGCAGTTGCAGTCACCGGCAGGCAAGCGGCGTCCGGCGGCACTGAGTCAGTTCATCGATTTTATTCGTGATGAACTGACGCGTGAAAACGAGAATTTTATTCGTGATTTCCGGCTGTAGCCGTCAGCATGCGTCTTGTTGCCGATGCGCATAGCGTGACCAGTGCAGGTTATGCCAGCCTTTTGCAGCAGCGAATTTTTGCAGAGGTTCGCTGGCATTAATGACCGTAGCGACATCGGCAAACTCCAGCAAAGGCTGATCATAAAGCGTATGGCTGTAGGCGAATATTTGCTGATAGAACGTCGGCTCGCGATTCTCCAGCCACAGCTTTAAGCGCTCAAGACGCCCCTCATGAAAGGTCAGTTTACCTTCGACCCTACCGCTGAAACGCTGGTTAACGATGCCGGCTTGCAGCCCGAGTCCGGCATTCGCACCCAGGCGTCGGGCGACCGGCATGACCAGATGGTCGCCTGATGCGGAGATAATCAGGATTTCATCCCCGCGCATACGGTGCCAGTCGAGCCGTTCACGCGCCTGCGGATAAACCCGAGGCATGATATCCCGATGGATAAACCGCTGGACCCAGTTCGCCACGGTGGCACAGTTCAGGCCGCTCATGGGCTGTAACGTCTGAGAAAGATAGCGGCGGTAACGGGCGGTGGTTTGCGGGCAAATAATAGCGCTGGCCGGAGTATTGTGCTGATGAACAGCATTCAGCCGGTAATGACTGAGTTCATCGCGGGGGGCGTAGCCCTGCGAAACCAGCCAGTGCAACCACAGATTGTGGCTGTCATCGCAAATCAGCGTGTGGTCGAGTTCAAATATTGCGAGATCCATGGGGCGGATTCCCTCATCTGAAAGCCTTCATTCAGCGTAGCGCAATTTCAAATATTGAGTGTTTTGTGAACGATATTGTCACGCGATCTTCATCAGGCGTGAAAGCGAGTCCACAGGCTTATCAGCAACCATGCTGCCAGTGACCAGCAGACCACGGCGCCAAACAGGGCGTAGGGGAGTTTCATCGAGCCGATGAAGAAATACAGAGAAATCAGATACACCATGTAAGGAATAACGGCCCACAGTCCGAAAATAATGGTGGTGCGCAGGGCTTCAATGCTGCGTTCGGTGCCGACGATATAATGGGCAATCAGCGCAAAAGTGGGGAACAGCGGAACCAGTCCGGCAATGTAATAATTGCGGGTTTTAGACAACACGCCGATCAGAATCACAACCAGTGCGCCAATCAGCGCTTTTACCACCAGACCTGTCATTGATGCCCCTGCGCCTGTTCACCCGCATTGATTTCTGTGGTGAATAAGCCCTTTATTGTTATAGGTATTTTGTATGTGATTTACAGACAAACTGCCCCAGCCGGATGGAATGGTCAAGTGCTTACTGCTGTTTTTATCGTCAGTTGAATCTGCGCAAGCAGCGGAAAACTCTACTATTCTTAAGATCTTTACACTATTTAGGTTTATTCCCGACCCGGAAAGCAGTAGGTTTTACCTCTGACAGAGTTGCACAATCTGATTGAAAGATAAGATAAATTTCAGTTACCCGGACAAAAGCGCTGATACCTATGACAATTTCTTCCCAATTCAAACGGACTTTCATTTACGCGCTGGGCGGTGGAGTATTGCTGCTGGCGCTGCCTGCCGCTCAGGCGGATAACGCCCCGGTCGCGCCGCAGATTAACGCGAAATCCTGGGTACTTATGGATTACAACAGCGGGAAGATCCTGACGGAATCTAATCCCGATGCGCGTCTTGACCCTGCCAGCCTGAGTAAAATCATGGTCAGCTATGTGGTCGGGCAGGCGATCAAATCCGGCAAAATCAAATCAGATGATCTGGTTTCCGTCGGTAATGACGCCTGGGCAACCGGCAATCCGGTGCTGCGCGGCTCCTCCCTGATGTTCCTCAAACCGGGTGATCGCGTGCCGGTTTCTGAGCTTAACAAAGGTATTGTGATCCAGTCAGGTAACGACGCCAGTATTGCGCTGGCGGATTTTGTGGCGGGCAGCCAGGATTCATTCGTCAACCTGATGAATCGCTATGCCGAACAGCTGAAACTGCAAAACACCCATTTCAAAACCGTTCACGGGCTGGATGCTGACGGGCAATATACCTCCGCTACTGACATGGCCCTGCTGTCGCAGGCGCTGATCCGCGATACGCCGGATGAATATGCGCTGCACAAAGAAAAAGAATTCACCTTCAATCACATCAAGCAGATTAACCGCAACCGCCTGTTGTGGAGTTCTAACCTGAACGTTGACGGCATCAAAACCGGTTACACGTCGGGCGCGGGCTACAATCTGGTTTCTTCCGCCAGCGATTCCACCGGCATGCGTTTAATCGCTGTGGTGATGGGTGCGCCAAGTGACAGGATCCGTTTTAATGAAAGCGAAAGCCTGTTGACCTGGGGTTTCCGTTTCTATGAAACGCTCACGCCAATTAAGGCGGGTGATGCCTTTACCAGCCAGCGCGTCTGGTTTGGTGAGGAGAAAATGGTGCCACTCGGCGTGGCTGAAAATGCCTCGCTGACCATGCCTAAAGGCCAACTGAAGAATCTCAAGGCCAGTTTCAATCTGACCAGTCCGCAGCTTGAAGCTCCGCTGGCGAAAAATCAGGTAGTGGGTACAGTAGATTTCAGTCTGGACGGCAAGGTCATCGAACAGCGTCCTCTGGTGGCGTTGCAGGAAGTGAAAGAAACCGGTTTTATTGGCCGTATCTGGGACTTCGTGATGATGAAGATCAGTGGATTGTGGGGCAGTATTTTCGGCAAATGATAATCTGCTGACATAAAAAACGAGGCTCAGGTGGCCTCGTTTTTTTATGCTTTGAATAACGGAGCAGGGGATCAGTGCTGAACCCAACCTTTCTTGATCGGGAAAGCAAAACCGAAACGGTAAACCTTGCACATCAGGGCATTAATCGGTTCGCCGAACAAGTTCCACACCAGTTGCGCGAACAGGCACCCCAGCATACCTACCAGGAAGCCGCCCAGCATATCCAGCGGCCAGTGCACGCCAAGGTAAACGCGTGACCAGGCGATCGACAAGGCGGTTACCATCAGTAAAGCACCTGACCAGATACGGTGCCAGAACAGGAAGGCCAGTGCGAAGGTGAAACTGACTGTACCGTGATCACTCGGGAAGGAATCGTCCGGTGAATGATGCAGGAAGTTATAACCAAAACCTTCCACAAAAGGACGGGCATGAGGGAACAACATGGAAAACGTTTTAGCCGTCGTCATCGCAAAAAGAAGCGCAATGGCTGTCTTACTGATCATTTCGCGTTGCTTATCGATACGCTCCTGATGGCCCCACAGCCACAGGCCGATAATCAGCAGCGGGACAATCATAATCAGGTCATTAGCCAGAAAAGTGGCCAGCTGAATCAGCGCTTTCGGCGAATCCGGTGTGGCGTTAATCCATAGAAAAATCAAATGATTTAGTTGCTCCATAATACTACCCTCATTTATACAGGCCAAAATAGCCATCAAAAGAATCCGGTAACTTGCTGACAGGACGAAAAAATTTCAGATACGTTAATTTGTGCCGTCCGGCAGGTAAAGGGGTCTGGTCTGAATATCCGCATTCATTGAATAACGGTATAGTTTCACGATGAAATAGAGTGTAAAGAGAAGAACTTAAGGAAGCCTTAAGCGGGTTGTCATACCCCCTGGTCGGGGGACAGACAAAGTCTGAATACGGTAACGAGTGATTTCACAGGAGAGTGTCAGAATGGAGATTCGTGAGGCTGACATCGGCGATTTAAGCCTGTTGCAGCGCCTGGGGCGGGAGACCTATCGCCATTATTTTGGTAGTTTATGGCAAAGCGGGGACGAACTGAATGCTTTCCTGGAGGAGGATTTTGGTGATGAGGCGCTAGCCCTGAGCCTGGAAAGTCCGGATTGCTGCTGGCTGGTTGCGCAGGATAACGGTGAGGCGGTCGGTTTCGCCAGACTGAATTTTAATACGCCGCTGGACGTTGCAGAAGGTCAGGGGGCGAAGTTATGCAAACTGTACTTCACCCCGCAGAACCGTTCGCGTGGTTTGGGATCTGAAGTTTTTGCCTTCGCCGAACGTGTGGCAAGAGCGCGTAACCAGCCCGTTCTCTGGCTTGATGTGTTGCAAAGTAATTTGCCCGCCATCGGATTTTATCAGCGTCAGGGGATGCATCTGGCGGCTGAGACGACATATGTCACCGCCACCCAAACCACCCGGTTGTGGATCATGAAAAAGGATATCAATGATTAAATTACGCCTCGGCGGTCTGTTTATCACACTGGAAGCAGGGGAGGATATTCCTTATGCGCCGGAATTTTGTGAACATTATACCTACCTTCTCCACCCGGTTGACGGTGGCTATGAGATTTTGCGCTACGATGCTTATTCCGGCTGGCATAGACGTCCTGACCAGCTTTTTGAAGATGGCCATCAGGCATTTGTATTTGCCTATCAGGCGTACGAAAAGGAATGGAATCAGACCGACGGGCGTTTAGGCGGTAAAGGCCAGCGCCTCGAACGGATTATGTAATAACCTGTTCTTGCAAATAGTCATCTACAGCCCCTATTTCAGGGGCTTTTTGTTGTCCTTAATGCAACCTTATTTTCGAAAAATACAAAATATGGCAGAGAACAGGCTGAATTCAGTGAATTATGTTTTCATGCCATAGTATCGAGATGAAATTATTATAGGATTTAAATATCACTGTGAGAATGATATGAAATCACTCTTGGTCAAATAATGCCATAACTGTATGTTTTTAATTGTCTTATTATTGTGCTTCGGGTGGTTTTAAACTTAAACAAACACCAAACGAAAGGTATTTCAAAATTTTTCTGGTTGCAACGAAACTTACCCTCGTTTATTTTTACGCCCATCTGTCCGGCCCGAAGGAGAAATATAACTTCATGGTGGCGGATAATAAAATCGCCGGACGGAAATTTAAACAGTTTATAAATAATCAAGGATATTGATGATGAAATTACGCGCGCTTTCTCTGGTAATTCCCGCACTGATGATGGCCGGCACTGCTGGCGCTGCCGAAATTTATAATAAAGACGGTAATAAACTCGATCTGTTCGGTAAAGTCGACGGCCTGCATTATTTCTCCAGCGATGACAGCGCTGACGGTGACCAGTCATATATGCGTTTAGGTTTCCGTGGTGAGACTCAAATCAATAATGAACTGACCGGTTACGGTGAGTGGGAATATCAGGCTTCCCTGAATACTGCAGAAAGTGAAGATGCAAACAATTTCACCCGCGTAGGTTTTGCCGGTCTGAAATTCGGTCAGTGGGGCTCACTGGATTACGGTCGTAACTACGGCGTGATGTATGACGTGGCAGCATGGACGGATGTTTTGCCTGAGTTCGGTGGCGATACCTACGGCGCGGACAACTTCATGTTCCAGCGTGCGAACGGTGTACTGACATACCGCAACAAAGATTTCTTCGGCGTGGTCGATGGCCTGGATGTGGCGGTGCAGTATCAGGGCAAAAATGGCAGTGCGACTGAATCTAACAATGGCCGCGATGTCCTGGCGCAGAATGGTGACGGCTACGGCATGTCCCTGACATATGATCTGGGCGAAGGTTTCAGCGCAGCAGCAGCGATGATGGCGTCTGACCGTACCAGCGAACAAAATGGCCGTAACAATCCGGCAATCATTGGTAACGGTGATAAGGCAACGGCTTACAGCGGCGGCCTGAAATACGACGCAAACAATATCTATCTGGCAGCGATGTACACCCAGAGCTACAACGCCAACCGTTTCGGTAAAGCGGGCAGCACGGCTTACGGTTACGCGGATAAAGCACAAAACTTTGAAGCCGTTGCACAGTACCAGTTCGATTTTGGTCTGCGTCCTTCGATTGCGTATGTGCAATCCCATGCCCGAAATGTTCCGGGTTACAGCAACCAGAACCTGACTAAATATGTTGATGTAGGCGCGTCATACTTCTTCAACAAAAACATGCTCACCTACGTTGATTATAAAATCAATCTGATGGATGACACCCGCCTGACCCGCGACGCCGGCATCAATACCGATGACATTGTAGCCGTCGGTCTGGTTTATCAGTTCTGATAAGCCGGCGCGCTTCTGTTAGTTTCAGGAACCGCGTCCCATGTGTCTGATTCCCCTGCCAGTTGGCAGGGGATGACTCACTGATTTTTCCTTCTTTCCTCATCCTTCCCACTCAGGCATCATGGCGCAACATTCAATGCATTACTGCTGATGAGGCCAGGATGACCGACTACGCCACCCCTAATCTTCCTTCCCGTAATTTCGAAGAAACCCAGTGCTTTTATGGCAGCTTTGGATTCATCACCACTTACGTTGATGACGGCTGGCTGATCATGACCCGCGGAACTCTTACGCTGGAATTCTTCCTGCACACGGATCTCGACCCGCTCACCAGTTGGTTCAGCTGCTGCCTGCGCGTCGATGACGCCGATGCACTTTTTGATGCGTTTATGGCGGCAGGAATCGGGCAGGATAAAAAATCCCATCCGTGCATTCATCTGCCAAAAATGCAGCCATTCGGGCTGAGAATGGGCGCAATGATCGATATCGACGGCACGCTGGTGCGGGTGATTGAGAATGAGAAATAAGCGCTGAAACACGTTCAGATACTCTTCAACTCACGTTAAATTTTCGCTATGTTATTGAAGTGAATATGATTGAGGAGATGAAAACGTGATAGTTAGAACATGGCACGGATGCGTACCCGTAAAACATGCAGCAGGATTTGCTGAACATCTGCAACTGACGGGCGTCCAGCATTCTCAGGGTATCGAAGGCAATTTAGGCGCTTTGGTCAAAAGCGTTTCGCAAGGGGATTGGGAGCATTTTTTCCTGGCAACCTACTGGCGGGATATCGAAGCGGTAAAAGCCTTTGCCGGTGATGACTATCATGTTGCCGTGACCTATCAGGACGATGAACAGTTTGAATTGCTGTCTGATCCTTATGTATTTCAGCATGAGGTTGAGGGTGTGGTGGGTAAACTATGGAATTAATCGAAACGGAGTTATTCGGCCCATTGATAGCACCTGATGAATTTTGGCAGATTATTGAGTTTGCTTCTGTGGACAAAGACGGCGCACGAAATATCTATCTTTGGAGAGGTCAAGGCAACATTGAGTGGCCTATTCATAGCGGGGCATATAGACGGCTCGCGAAAGATAAAAGTTATCTTCCTTCGGAAATGAGTATGCGTGACTATGAAAGGGAGCTTCTAAGTAGTGCGAAACACCAAGGATATCATTACGAAAATGGGCGAGTGCTTTGTGATTTTGAATTACTGGCAAAGCTTCAGCTGAAGTGGTCAACAAAAACTGGCCACAGTTTTAGAGTTTTTCCAGAACAATCGCTCTGACTCATTGGGTGTTAAGCCACCGTTATATTGGTGGGGTCTGAGCTGGCTGTAATAACCAATGATGTAAT
>NZ_CAWOJA010000013.1:0-70203 GCF_963881615.1 Rahnella sp. CJA17(1/100)
AGCGTCAGGTGAAAGCCCTCAGCCAGGCCGCCGCCGAAGCCAGCGCGCTGGAGGCCGACATCGCGGCGCAAATCGCGATGTTCAGCGAACGGCTGAAGCCGATAAATCAGGTGGTGCTGGCCAGCGCGCCACAAGGCATGGCGCTGACCAGCGGCGAGCATCTGCAACTGGCGGCGACCCAAAACATGATACTGAACGCCGGAAAAAACGCGGATATCGGGGTGATTAAGAACCTGACCGTCAACACCGGTGAGGAAATGGGCATTTTTGCGCTGAAGGGCGAAATGAGCCTGAAGGCCAGCGAAGGCAGGGTCGACGTTCAGGCGCAGAACAACCGGCTGGCGCTGGCAGCGGGCAAAAAAGTGAGCATCACGGCGGTGGACGGCGACATCCTGTTCAGCGCGAAAAAGCGCATCACGCTGATTGGTGGCGGCAGCTACCTCATCCTGCAGGACGGCAAAATTGAGTACGGCACGGCCGGTGAGTATTTCAGGAAAACGCCGCACACGGTGCTGACGGTGGCGGAAACGATGCCGCATGACTTTCCGTCGGTTCCACCGGTGATAAGCGGATTAACGGAACAGGAAGCAGAGAATGAGCCTGCAAACGATATAACCCGCGCCGGAATTTCCTGAGCACAGGGTATATAACCCACGAATATCGCAATCAACATTCCAGCAAGCGGAAAGCTGAACAAGGATGAAAATATGTTATTAGCGCCCCCGATTTTACTTTCACAGCGAAAAACAGAAACTGATGATGACTGGGTCAGGCGATGTATTCACGTCGATAAATACAGGGACTTCCCCGTAAATAATCTCGGGGCCTGGCACGGTGGTGTGCATATTCCTCATACCGATGCGGGGGGGACTGCCAATCCGGTCAGGGCGATTGCGGAAGGAGAAATTGTCTTTTGTCGGTATCCTTCCGACAGAATTAGTGAGGATCCGTTGTGCTATCTGGGGGCGACAGACGACGGGGTGGTGCTGTTGCGTCACACTCTGACGCTGGGAGACCCCGAAGTGAACATCGTTTTCTATTCGTTGTGTCAGCACCTGAAACAGGTGAGAAGGAATGTTCTGGAAGGCGTGGGAACCCTCATTAAAAAAGGCACGATATTGGGCACATCCGGACGCGTAGACGGCAAGAACGGATTCCATTTTCAGATTTGCTGTGATGATACGAACCTGCAAAAGCTTGCGGGGAGAAGCACAGGCAATCTTGATATCAGCAAACCTGGGCGCAGCGATATCACCTATGGTGATAAGCATTATTATTTACCCTCCGGCACGCCTTTTATGGCCTCTCCTGACGAAAAGAAAGCGACAAGACCCCCGCTGTATATCAGCGACACTGAGCTTTTCGTCACTTTTACGAATAAGAAGGTCTTTACCCGTCAGGAAAATCCGGCAGGTAGCAGCATTTACACGAAGCTCAGTGAGGCGGGTGTCCGTTTGCCTGCTGCACCGGAAAGGGATTACGGCGAAACAGTGACCTGGAATGAAGCTGAATGGATTTGTGCTAATTATCCCGGCGGTTCGGGGTGGGTGAAAATGACTGCACCGGGTATTAATCAATACTCTGATGCTGATTTTCCTCACTGGACGGGGTGGTCACTTGTTGATGATGACAGTAATGCAGACAGCCAGTGTGATTCACCGGTTATTCAGCAATGGCAGCAGCAAATAAACGATGAGAAAAGCTTAAAAGAAAAATATTTTTACGCGATTTGCCGGTTCCCGTTTGAATGGGATGAAACCACCGTTGACTCACGGTTCAGTTGGTTAAAGCAGGATAATAAATTCGTGCAACCTGCTTTTAATCCTCCTTCCTGGGATAAATTTCTTAATCATGCCAATGCACTCAGCTTTTTTGGCAAATTACCTGCTGACGCCCGGACAGCATTATCAGGAAGGGTCTGGCATTTCAACCCTGCTGCTTTTATTACGCATATCAATAAGGCCTCACAGGTTGAGTATATTGCAGTGGTTGGGACGCAATATAAAGGTGATGCAGCCAATAAATTATCTTTTGCCGGGCAGGCTGTGAGGTATATGAGAAAGTATATGTCATCTGCGAAGTTTGATAAATTCACTATTATAATTTTCAGTGAGGGGTATAATGAAAAGCATATTAAAATAATCGAAAAGTCATCATCTCTTTATGGGTTTACACTCAAAGTTATTAATTCTTTCTATGAGCTGTTCAATTATTTAAACAGTGGGCGTGATAGGGATCTATACCCTATCAATCAATTATCTTTTTTTGCACATGGTTTACCAGGGCAAATAGCACTTGGCTATGAATATGATGATGCTCGAAATCTAAATGTAAATTTAGTCAATTTCAAAATGGTTGATCCTAAAATATTTTCGAAGAATGGGAGAATCGACTCTTATGCATGTCGGACTGGAATGGGAAGATTAGACGGGCATAGTGATTTCGAGTCTGAACCTCGTCCTGAAGACAGTCTGGCTCAAAGAATGGCCGATTATTTTGGTGTGCCCGTTGGGGCATTTATTATTCGCAGTAATTATGAGAATACATGGGGAACAAGGATGGAACGTCTGGAAAGTAAGATAAAAAAAGACGAATTATTTAATGAGTTGAGCCGAGAACGCGATGAGAGTGTGAACTACTGTAGGGCCGCATATAATGTCCAGGGCGCTTTACATGATGTTGTTGCGGGGACAACGCCTGTAATAATTCATTTCGGGCCAGACTACATGGAATTCATGCCAAAATGAAGAGTAAGATAGCTATCTTTATTTTTGTTTCTTTTTGTATTTTAGGTTATTTGTTTTTCCCTAAATATATTATACATTCAGATGACTATGGCTATAAAATAGCTGACTCATATGCAAGGGAATATTACATAGACTGTGAAAGACCAGCATTATACAAAAAAAAAGCCCCAGAAATGGATGAAAGAACGAAAGATTGGTTAAGAAATAACACAAATGTTATATATGAAGATGAGTTGAAGGAGTTTGACCAAAGTACAGGCTATTATAAAGCAATTACAAGCGGCTTATGGATTGACTCATTTAAGTATAAATACACATTTTTTGATGTGAGTGGTGATGTTGATGGTGATACCTATGAAAGTATATTTTTCATAAGTGGATTGTATTATCATTTTCAATATACTCCCAGAAAAGGAGATATACAGAAAGGCTATTTCGCAAGTTTCAGACCTTCAACGGAAAGAAAAAATTATAGTTATGACTTTGATGTTGATTTAGCAAAAAAAAGTTGTTCACATCCGCAATGATGTTAATTTCAACATTATTGTTCTATTCCTATCTCTAAGGAGGGCCGGGTATGAAAAGGCGAGTTATTTTAGTATTCCTGTGGTGGGTTTATTATCATCGGTAATTATGAGAATACATGGGGGTCAAGGTCGTAATATTTACCTAGTAAGGTAATTAAAACCCCTTGGTTTGAGATGCTTTCCTCAGAGTGTGAGATGAATATAAAAATATGCGGTCTTCATATAACATTGATGGGGCATTGAATGATGTTGGAGTAGGCACCACGCCCTATAATCTTTCAAAGGAATATAAGGATTACCTTCCAAAATGAAAGTAAATATTAAAATAGCACTGGGGTTGGTTTTTTTATTGCTAGGTTTATATTATATGTGGCCAAGATATATTATATCTTCTGGCCCACTAGGCTATAAAGTGGTTGATTCATATAGTAAGGACTATTATATAAATTGTGAAATAGATACGCTATATAAAAAGGATAAGGCTGAAATGAGTATAATCGATAGGGAGTGGATTGAAAATAACTTGGGAAAAATTTATAAAATTAGATTGTTAGAGTTTGATACAAATGGAGATGCATTAAAAATAATAAGCGCGCCGCATTGGGTTAACAGTTTTCTTTATAATTACAGCATATTTAATGAAGATGGTATTTTAACTGACATGTATGAAAGCATTATTAAAATCAATGGGGTTTATTATAAGTTCGATTATACATTAATTCCTGGTGAGGCTGAAAAGGGAAGGTTGTCAAGTTATCCTCCAACAAAAAGAAAAATTGATTATAGCTATGGCTTTTATGTGAACTTGGCAAAAAAAAGCTGCTCACATCCGCAATGATGGTAATTAAAGTCATGGTCAGGTGTTGATTTCGGCAAAAAAAACCAGCCCGCAGGCTGGTCTGGTGCATCACTGACGCGAATTAACGGCGGACGGCGATGGCTTCGATTTCGATTTTCACGTCTTTTGGCAGACGGGCGACTTCAACGCAAGAACGTGCCGGGAATGGCGCGTTGTGCTCGGTGAAGAAGGCTTCATACGTGGCGTTAACGGTGGCGAAGTCATTCAGATCTTTCACGAAAACGGTGGTTTTCACAATATCTGATACTTTCAGGCCAGCAGCTTCAACGATCGCCTGTACGTTTTCCAGTGACTGGCGCGCTTGTGCAGAAATGTCGTCAGCCACAGAGCCGGTTTTAGGATCCACTGGGATCTGGCCGGAAGTGATGATCATACTGCCCAGATCCACGCCCTGAACATAAGGACCGATAGCGGCAGGGGCGTTTTCAGTGCTGATTTCGCGGGACATAATGTCTCCTGATTTGCGTTAAGGGGAACAAGAAATTGTTCCCCAGTATAAAGGCTCAGTCGTTATTGAGCACCACCTGATGCTCAAACTCTTTTTCGCAGTATTTGCATTTCAGGTGTACGCCGTCTGCGCGTTGTTTCACCGCAAAGCTGGAGTCCACCGGTTCAAAACGGCTGATGCAGTTGCCGTTCGGGCAGCGCAGTACGCCGACAATCCGGTCCGGCAGCGTCGGCATCAGCTTTTTCACCACGTCGTAATTGTCGATGCGGTTCACCGTCGCGCGCGGGGCATACACCGCCAGCTGATTGACCTGTTCGTCGGTCAGAAAGGTGTTTTCGATTTTGATGATGTCTTTGCGGCCAAGCTCGCCGGAAGGCAGGTTCAGGCCGACCGTCACACGTTGTTCCGTCTGGGTAAACTTGAACAGCGACAGTAATTTAAATCCGACCTGTGCCGGAATATGGTCGATGACCGTACCGCATTTGATCGCTTCAACCTGAAGTTTGTTGTCGTGCGTCATAATCGTTTTCTCCTCAAGTTTACTGTGCAGTGTCTGCGTTCAGAACCAGCGCCAGCAAAGCCTGACGCGCAAAAATTCCGTTACCGGCCTGCTGGAAATACCAGGCATATGGCGTTTTATCCACATCCGGCGTGATTTCATCGATACGCGGCAGCGGGTGAAGCACTTTCAGGTGCGGCTGAGCATGGGTCAGATCGGCAGCCCGCAGGACAAACTGTGCTTTCACGTTGGCGTATTCCGATGGATCCAGACGCTCTTTTTGCACGCGGGTCATGTACAGAATGTCGATTTCAGACACCACTTCATCAATGCTGCTGTGCAGGCTGTATTCGATGCCTTTCTCTTCCAGCAACGTCAGGATATACCCCGGCATCGCCAGCGCGTCCGGCGCGATAAAGTAGAAGCGGTTGCCGTTAAATTTCGCCAGTGCCTGCGCCAGGGAATGTACCGTGCGGCCATATTTCAGGTCGCCGACCATGGCGATTTTGATGTTGTCGAGACGGCCCTGAGTTTCCTGAATGGTGAACAAATCCAGCAGGGTTTGCGTCGGATGCTGGTTCGCTCCGTCGCCGGCGTTGAGCACCGGAATACCGCCGGAGAATTCGGTCGCCAGACGCGCCGCGCCTTCCTGCGGATGGCGCATCACAATCGCATCTACGTAAGTGCTGATGACCGAAATGGTATCGGCCAGCGTTTCGCCTTTTTTGCCGAGCGAGGTGTTGCTGCTGTCGGAGAAACCCACCACCGAGGCGCCCAGACGATGCATCGACGTTTCAAATGACAGACGGGTGCGGGTTGAGGCTTCGAAGAAACAACTGGCGATCACTTTGTGTTTCAGCAATTCAGGCTGCGGGTTGGCTTTCAGGCTGGCAGCGGTATCCAGTACCAGTTCCAGCTCTTCGCGGCTGAGATCGTTGATAGAAATGATGTCTTTCTGATACAGCGGATTGGCCATAGTCGTCATTCTCCTGTTCTTTACGCGTAAAAAGTGTGGCGCTCAAATTCCGGACAAAAAAAAGCCCCTCAATGAGGGGCTTTCAGTAAAACGGTAATACCACGGAAGAACAACGGCAGCGGGCTGCCTGATGGCACGGTGTTTGGTCGATCATCTGAGCACAAAACCTGGCGATTGTTCATGGGTTCTCCCGACAAATTGTGGCGCATTATACGCGGGTCATTGACGACATCAAGCGGAAAAATGGCCTAAGGCAAACGGTTGCTGCCGTGGTTTTCCTTTATCGCCAGTATTCGCCTGATTATCCTGCAAACTCTGTCCAGCTCTGTCATTTCCCGTGGCGCAACCAGCACGGAAGTACTCGATGCGATCACGCCGAGCACCTCCGGCAACCGATGTTGATCGATAATCCGCCCCACGGCGCGACCATAGCCCGGCATGACATGTACCACGACAAATTGAGGGTTGTGATCCACATCGGTGACCATTTCACTCACTGGCCTCAGGGCATCAGGGATAAGCTGAGATTGCTCATTCAGGGCGTAAATCTTTTTGCCTTTGGCATTCTGTACCTTCACGACGCCCAGTATTTTCAGCAATTGAGAAATGGTGGACTGGCCGATGTTGCGATATCCCGCCCGCTGGAATTCCACACGCAGTTCTTCCTGTGATGAAAAACTCCGGCTGGCAATAAGCTGATGGCAGAGGATCAGTTGCTGGTGTTCTTTTTCAAGTGTAGACAACGTTCTTTTCATGGTTATGTTCCCGGTAAATAAAGGACGTCAACATGGCAAAAAAATCATTTTCTACAAAGAGTTAAACCAAAGAACCGAGACTTAGCGCGAACATCAGCAATATCAGTAAAATTCCCATCAAAGGTGCGACCCATTTCAGCCAGCGGACATAGGGCACCCGCGCGATGGCCAGACCGCCCATGACGACAGCGGAGGTCGGCGTGACCAGATTCACCAGCCCCGATGCCGACTGATAAGCGGTCACCACCAGTTCACGCCCGACGTGGGCGAAATCGGCGAGCGGCGCCATGATCGGCATGGTCATCACCGCCAGACCGGATGAAGAGGGCACCAGAAACGACAGCACCACTTCGAGCAGGAACATGACGTTGATGAAAATCACGCTGGATAATCCGGAAACGATGCCTTCTGCGCTGTGCAAAATGGTGTGGGTGATCATGCCGTTGTCCATGATCACCACGATGCCACGGGCAATGCCGATGATCAGTGCCACGCCGAGCAGGTCGCGTGCGCCATCAATGAATGTCGAGGTGAGTTCTTCCTCACTCATGCGGGCAATCAGCCCCACCAGGATCGCTGCGGCCAGGAAAACGCCGGAGATTTCCCCCATCCACCAGCCTTTTACCGATACGCCATAAATCATCACCACAAAAGCCAGCGCGAAGATCAGCAGAATGATTTTACGTACACCGGTAAAGGGCAGCAGTTCATCGCTGCGGTTACCGAGAAAGTGGGCGCGGTTGCTGTCCCACAGATCAGCCACAACAGAAAGCGAGGGATCGCGGCGCACTTTACGGGCATAGCGCATCACCCAGATCACGCAGATCAGCCAGCCGACGATCAGAATCGCCACGCGCAGGCCGATCCCGTGGGTGAAGGGGATCCCGGCAGCATTGGCGGCAATCACTGTTGCGAAAGGATTGATCGTCGAGCCGAGCGTGCCAATCCCGGCGCCCAGCAGTACGGTAGCCGCCGCCACCAGCGGGTCAAAACGCGCCGCCATCATCACCGGTACCAGAAGGGTGTAAAATGGCAATGATTCTTCGGCCATGCCGTAAATGGTGCCACCGGCGGCGAACAGTGCCATCAGGATCGGGATCATCCATTCTTCTTTGCCCTTAAGCCGGACAGTCACCCGCTCAATTCCGGCGTCGATTGCCCCGGTTTTGGTGACGATGCCCAGAAAACCGCCGATGATCAGAATAAATAAAGCGACATCAATTGCGCCAGCCTGGCCGGTGGTGTGGTTGTACAGGCCATCAATGGGCGCGAGGAAAATATCCACCAGCCCCTGCGGATTGCCGGTAACGGCGTGATAGGTGCCTGAGACGGGTACCTCTTTGCCCAGCCGGGCATTCATCGCCATGTCGTACTGACCGGCGGGAATAATCCAGCTCAGACCGGCAACCAGCGCGATAAGCACAAACAAAATGGTGTAGGCAGAAGGGAATTTGAATGTACGCATAAACGTAATCCTTAAAAAAAGCGTGAAGGCAAAACGCCTTCACGCAAGGGGCTTAGTCATCGCCAAGGGTGGCGACCATGACCGCTTTTATGGTGTGCATACGGTTTTCGGCTTCATCAAAAACGATGGAATGCGGGGACTCAAAAACGTCATCCGTCACTTCCAGCCCTTTCATGCCGTAAGCGATTTCCAGTTCTTTGCCGAGCGTGGTTTCTTCGTTATGGAAGGCGGGCAGGCAGTGCATGAATTTGACGTCAGGATTGCCGGTTGCGTTAAGCACCGCCGCATTAACCTGATACGGGGTCATCAGACTGATACGTTCTGCCCAGGCGGTTTTGGCTTCGCCCATTGACACCCAGACATCGGTGTAAAGAAAATCGACGCCCTGTACGCCTTCATCAACGTGTTCTGTCAGCAGGATCCTTGCGCCGGTAGTGCGGGCGATATCGCGGCAGGTCGCGACCAGTGTCTCTTCCGGCCAGAAGGATTTTGGCGCGATCAGACGGATATCCATTCCCATTTTTGCTGCCCCGACCATCAGGGAATTACCCATATTGTTTCGGGCATCGCCCAGATAAGCGAAGCTGATCTGACTGAGTTTTTTACCCGGCGAGTGTTCAAGCATGGTCATCAGGTCGGCAAGGATTTGGGTCGGATGAAACTCGTCGGTCAGCCCGTTCCACACCGGTACGCCGGAGAATTCCGCCAGTTCTTCCACCGTCTTTTGTGCAAAACCCCGGTATTCGATGCCGTCATACATTCGCCCCAGCACGCGGGCGGTGTCTTTCATGGATTCCTTGTGTCCGATCTGGCTGCCGCCAGGGCCGAGATAAGTCACGTGTGCGCCCTGATCAAACGCGGCGACTTCAAACGCACAGCGGGTGCGGGTCGAGGTTTTCTCAAAAATCAGCGCGATATTTTTTCCGCGCAGACAAGGGCGTTCCTGACCTGTTTGCTTATCGTTTTTAAGCGTCAGCGCCAGGGTGATCAGTTGCTGAATCTCTTCCGGTGTGAAATCAAGAAGTTTAAGAAAATGACGGTTTTTCAATGTAGTAGTCATAACATCATCCTGAAATAATGAAGTGAGGGCGGGTTATTCCGCGCGGATACAGGTGCCTTTCAGACCGGCCAGAATGGCTTCACCCTCTTCCAGTGCGCCGATCCCCGCCAGTCCGTGGCAGGCGTCGACAAACTGGCAGGCGGCACTGACTTTCGGCCCCATGGATCCGGCGTCGAAGGTCATACCGGCAAGATCCCGTGTAGTGATTTGATGCAGCGGACGCTGCTCCGGCGTGCCCCAGCCGAGGTACACCGCATCGGCATCGGTCAGGATCAGCAGCGCGTCGGCCTGTAACTGACGCGCCAGCAGCGCCGCCGAAAGGTCTTTGTCGATGACGGCCTCTGCGCCTGCCAGCCCGTCGGCGGTCTGATGAACCGGCACACCGCCGCCGCCGTTACAGATGACCAGATAGTGCTTTTCCAGCAAGTCACGGATGGCATCAATTTCGAGGATGCGCTGCGGTTGAGGAGAGGCGACCACGCGGCGGAAATGCTGCCCGTCGGCTTTCATCGCCCAGCCTTTTTCGGCGGCCAGATTTTCCGACTGCGCCTGCGTATAAACCGGACCGATGTATTTCGTCGGCTTATCAAATGCCGGATCGAGCAGGCTGACTTCCACCTGCGTCAGCAGGGTGCAGACGCGGCTCTCAGGCAGACAATTTTTCAACGCCTGTTGCAACAGATAGCCGATCATCCCCTGTGTTTGTGCCACCAGAATATCGAGCGGGTAGGGCGCGACTGCCGGATAAGCGCTGTTTTGCAGCGCCAGCAATCCGACCTGCGGGCCGTTGCCGTGCACCAGCACGACGCGCCATTTCTGGCATAGCGCAGCCAGCGTTTCGGCCGCCAGACGGATGTTTTTGCGCTGCAGTTCGGCTTCGAGCGGTTCGCCACGGCGCAACAATGCGTTGCCGCCGAGGGCGACAACCAGAACAGGTTTGTTCATGAAATTTTCCCGGTATAGGTGATCAGATGTCGTCGCGTTCAAGCGGGCAGCTCATGCAACGTGCGCCGCCGCGGCCTCTTCCCAGTTCATCACCCGGAATGGGGAGAACGGTGATCCCGGCTTTGTCGTATTTTTCGTTAGTCCGGGTGTTACGTTCGTAGCCGATGACCACGCCGGGACGCACGGTCAGGACGTTATTGGCGTCATTCCACTGTTCGCGTTCGGCTTCAAAACTGTCGCCACCGGTGGTGATGAGTCTGATGTCGTCAATGCCCAGCGCTTTACCGATTGCCCGGACGAACTGTGGTTCTTCGGTGCGACGCAGGCCACCGTGACCATTGTCGGTCAGCGTCCAGCACAACGTGGTGTCGCGCACCACTTCCGGATACACCGAGAAAGTGTCCAGATCGATATGTGTCATGACGGTATCAAGGTGCATACAGGAACGGTGTTTCGGTAATTGCAGCACAATCACTTTGGTGGCTTGCTGATGTTTGAACAGTGAACGGGCGAGGAACTCCACACCCTGCGGTGTCGTGCGTTCTGATAAACCAATTAATACTGCGCCACGGCCAATGACTAAAACATCGCCACCTTCCAGCGTGGCGTGGTCGTAATTAAATTCGTCGTCGCCAAAGTAAGTAATAAATTCGTTATCGGTAAAGTGCGGGTGCCAGCGATATATGGCCCGTAAATTATTGGTTTCCCGTTTACGCGCTTCCTTTGCCATCGGATTAACTGACACGCCGTTATATATCCAGCAGGAGGTATCACGGGTAAATAAATGATTGGGTAAAGGCTTAATCACGAAGTCATTTAACTGATGCGTATCTGTGACCATATTATGGAATGTATCGGGAATTTCACTGTATGTTAATCCGCCACTCATAAACCGGGCCGTTTGCCGGTGAGGAAGATCGGCCAGCCAGCCACGAATCTCTTCGGCAAATTGTGGCCCAAGCCGGTAATCCGAGATTTGCCGGCTGAGCAGCCAGTCTTTGGCCTCGTGGTTATCGAGGGTTTCCGTCAGCAGGTCAGTGAGCAATAAGACTTCCACACCTTGCTGGCGCAAGGTCTGACTGAAGACGTCATGCTCTTTTCCGGCGCGCTCAACGGAAAGTACGTCATCGAATAATAATTCCTGACAATTCGACGGGGTGAGTCGCTGTAAACTTAAATTTGGCCGGTGAAGCATCACGCTGCGAAGTTGGCCTATTTCGGATCCTACATAATGCCGTTTCATATTTATCCCTTTTTATAAAAAGAAGACCAAATAATGTTTTGGGCAAATGAATTACGCGGAGAATAAATAATATATTCAACCTGAAATGGAATATGCCCGCAACGGAGTGAATAATATTCCGCTCAGGCATTTAATATGTGATTCAGATCGCACCAGAATAAACGGATGAAAGAGGTTATATGTTGATTGATAAGCATCATTGTTTTATTTATTAGCGGACACAGTAAAGTGAATAATAAACGAAATATCAGCGTAATTATTTATCCTGACAGTAAATGACCGATTGAGATAATGTTTACTCAGTTATAATCCGCTAAAAAATAAGGGGTTTATTTCCCGTCTGCATAGAATGTCTTTTTTCATGATTAAATATTTATAAATACTCTGAAACCTTAAATAACTATGATTTATTTGAGGTGTTTTCGGTTTAATTAACTTTGTGATCTGTGAGTGAGTTTTTATAAAAAGTCCGTAAGACCAACAGGATGAAAGGGCCACACTGAATACGTTTTCAGGGTTTATGCAATCTGGCTGCATAACCATTGTTTACCGGCTACGGGTGATGTCCAGCCACAAAAATATCCTCCAGGAAGTCAAAATTTTGATCCCGCTCTGGCAAGCAGACAGCAAACAGGATTAGTATTTATGAAACGCTGTTTCACTCATGCATTACAAACCCGAGGTTATGATGATCACAGGAAACATCCACGCACTGCATCTCGTCCCTTATCTGCCCGCTGAACTGCGCGAAGCCATTGAATACGTTAAACAGCACATCACGCCGGACACCCCGTTGGGTAAACACGATATCCGCGGCAACGACGTTTTTGTGCTGATTTCCAATGATTCCACTGCGCCACAGGCTGAACGCCGTGCCGAGTTCCACGCACGTAATCTGGATATCCAGATTATCCTCAACGGCACCGAAGGCATGACGTTCAGCAACTTACCGGCAGGGTATGTCGATACCGACTGGCTGGAAGAGAAAGACATCGCGTTCCTGGCTGCCGGTGAGCAGGAAAAAACCATGATCATGCAGACCGGCGATTTCGTGGTGTTTTATCCGGGCGAAGTGCATAAACCGCTGTGCGCCGTCGGCGAACCGGCCAATGTGCGTAAAGCCGTGGTGAAAATGAACGTCAGCGCATTGTCCGCTTAATGCTGATTGTGTAGCGCTTTGTGCGCTTGATCAGCTTCATCCGCCAGCGACGCAGCCTGCCGAGACGTTCCGGCGCTTTGAGTTTGTGTTTGATCCACACCACCTGCCACGGCTGGAGACGCATCTGGCCGTTAAATACTTCTCCGCTAATCAGATCCTTCCCTTCGACCGCCAGCTTCAGCATCTGCGAATGATCGCTGATATTGAATATGCAGCTGATCCGGTCTTCGGTTTTCGGATCATAGCGTTCCATCGCAAACAGCGATTTGCCCAGATCAAACACGCGCTGGCCAGCCTGCGGTGAAAATGCCGGGTGCTCGCGGCGGTGCCTGATGAGTGCCTGTAATCCGTAAAAAATGCGGGCGCGTAAGCCGTCTTTTTTTTCCAGTTCAGCTTCAATATCCATCAGATCCAGCTTTTTACGGTTGATGCGGCGGTTGATCCCGGACTGGTGCATGCCGTCGAGATCGTTCTCGCTGCCCAGCAGGCTGTGAATATAAATCGCCGGGACGCCGATAAACGACAATAACAGCGCCTGTGCCGCCAGAAACTTGCGGGCTTTCATCTCGGTATTATCTTCCGGTTCGGTCAGCGCGCTCAGGTAATTAATGTTCAGTTCGTAAGGCGAATGGGTGCCGTCGCCGTTGTCTTTATAGGACACGCGGCCTTCCTTGCGCAGCGTTTCCTGCGCCATGTATTTACGTTCATCATCGGTCAGGAAGGTCTCGGTCGGGCGCAGACCGATGCCGTCGTGGCTGGCAAGAAAGTTGAAATAGGTGGTGTCAGGGTAACGGGCTTCCGCATTCAGGCTTTGCGCCCATTGGGTGAGCGTGGTGGTGTCCTGACGCAAAAAAGCGTGCAAGGTCAGCGGTGGCAGCGGGAACTGATACACCATGTGTGCCTCGTCACCTTCGCCGAAATAACTGATATTTTCGTGATGCGGGACATTGGTTTCAGTGATGATCCGCGTGCCGGGGATCACTTCATCGAGAATAGTGCGCCAGACTTTAATGATGTTATGTGCCTGTGGCATGTGAATGCAGCGCGTCCCGGTTTCTTTCCAGATATAACCAATCGCATCGAGGCGGATCGACTGCCCGCCGCTGGCGGCGTATTGCAACAGCACATCAATGCTTTCCAGCAAGACCTGAGGATTCTTGAAATTAATATCGATCTGATCTTCACTAAACGTCGTCCACAGATACAGCTCGGTGCCGTCGGTTTTGATAAATGGCGAGAGTAGCGGCGAAGCGCGCGGGCGCACGACGCGGCTGTAATCCAGCTCGGGATTAGCGGCAATAAAGTAATCTTTGTAATACGGATCGTCATGCAGATAGCCTTTCATCCATTCGCTTGAGCGGGAAATATGGTTGATCACGCAATCAAACATCAGGTTGAAATTGGCCGAAAGGTGATGAATATCTGACCAGCCACCAAGATGTTCATCGATCCGCCGGTAGTCAATGACGCTGAAGCCGTCGTCTGAACTGTACGGATACATCGGCAGAATATGGATGTCGCTGATAATGTCGCGCAGATAAGTGTTAGCGAAATGATTGAGCGTCGCCAGCGGCGGTTGCTCGCCGTGACGGATATTATCGCCATAAGTAATCAGATAAATATTGGTACCATCCACCCAGCGGGTGGTGCGGTGTTTGCCGTAATTCCATTTGTCGGCGAGATGCAGGATTTTTTTCAGCAGGTCGGCGATGTGTTCCCGGGGGTAAATCCTGCTTAACAGGCTTTCCAGCCGCAGAACATACTCAAGATTGACTGAGCTCATATCGGTTCCTTCTTCTGCATTTTTGTTTTTTTGACCAAAGCGCTTTAAAAAGGTTAGCTGAAAATGCAGTCTTCTGGCGGGAACGGGCGGGATAAAGTGCAAAACGATGTAAAGATTGCAGCGTGCAGGAAGTGTATCCTTGCTGCACGCCCGGGGGAAATCAGTCGTTACCGAGGGTGGCAACCATCACCGCTTTGATGGTATGCAGACGGTTTTCAGCCTGATCAAATACTACGCTGTGGCTGGATTCAAAGACTTCATCGGTGACTTCCATGCCGCCGTGCAGGCCATACTCTTCCGCCATTTGTTTGCCCAGCGTGGTCTGGTCGTCATGGAAGGCTGGCAGGCAGTGCAGGAATTTCACCTGCGGATTGCCTGTCAGCGCCAGCATCGCGCTGTTGACCTGATAAGGGCGTAGCAAATTAATACGCTCTTTCCAGACTTCTTTCGGCTCGCCCATGGAAACCCACACGTCGGTATACAGGAAATCAGCCTCTTTCACGCCGGTCGCAATATCTTCGGTCAGGGTAATGCTGCCGCCATTTTCTTTCGCCAGGTGCTCACAGGTGGCGACCAGTTCTGCTTCCGGCCAGCAGGCCGACGGTGCGACAAGGCGCAAATCCAGACCGCATAATGCGGCTGCTTCCAGCAGCGAATTGCCCATATTGTTACGGGTGTCGCCCAGATAGGCCAGACGCATGCCTTTCAGTGGCTGGCCCGGCAGGTGTTCCTGCATGGTCAGCAGGTCAGCCAGCAACTGCGTCGGGTGAAATTCGTTGGTTAAGCCATTCCACACGGGGACACCGGCATATTGCGCCAGAATTTCCACTTTATCCTGACCGTAACCGCGATACTGAATACCGTCGTACATGCGGCCAAGGACGCGGGCGGTATCTTTCATCGATTCTTTGTGGCCGATCTGGCTGCCGCTTGGGCCGAGATAGGTGACTTTCGCCCCCTGATCGTATGCGGCAACTTCGAAAGAGCATCGGGTGCGGGTTGAGTCTTTTTCGAAGATGAGCGCGATGTTTTTGCCTTGCAGGCGGGCTTTTTCGGTGCCGTTTTTCTTAGCCGCTTTTAATTCTGCGGAGAGTTTCAGCAGTGACGAAATCTCTGACGGGGTAAAATCCAGTAACCTGAGAAAATGACGTTTACTCAACAAACTCATGATGTCGCTCCATAGCGCGTAAGCATTTCGGATTGAATTTAAATTCAATTTAACTGGATGAATATGCAAATACAACCCCGCAGTAAAAACTTTGTCGTTTATAGTGGAGACGCGCCCTGCGGTGTGTGAAAATAGCGTACAAACGTCACATTGATTGAGGACAGAGATATGGCAAACCGTGAATTGCTGGAAGAACAACGTGAAGAGACTCGCTTAATCATCGAAGAACTGCTGGATGATGGCAGTGATCCTGACGCGCTTTACACTATCGAACACCACTTATCTTCAGAGAAGTTTGAAGTTCTGGAGAAAGCAGCAGTTGAAGCATTCAAACTGGGTTATGAAGTCACTGACGCTGAAGAACTGGAAGTGGAAGATGGTTCAACCGTGATGTGCTGCGACGTGATCAGCGAAATCGCGCTGAAAGCGGAGTTGATCGACATCCAGGTTGAGCAACTGATGAATCTGGCCGAGGCCAACGGCGTCAACTATGACGGCTGGGGCACTTACTTCGAAGGCGATGACGACGAAGAAGGTGAAGAAGGTGAAGAAGGCGAAGACGAAGATTTCGTTGATGAAGATGATGACGGAAAACGTCATTAATCTGAATGCCTCCCCCTTCGCAGGGGGAGGCGTTAATTAAAGCACGTCCCCGTTACTCTCAATCACTTTCTGATACCAGCCGAAACTCTCCTTTTTCGAGCGTGCCATTGTGCCGGTGCCATCATCGTTTTTATCGACGTGAATGAAGCCATAACGTTTGCTGTACTGCCCGGTGGTAAACGACACACAGTCAATACATCCCCACGGTGTGTAACCCATCAGATCTACGCCGTCTTCCAGCACGGCTTTTTTCATCTGCGCGATGTGTGCTTTCAGATACGCAATGCGGTAATCATCGTGAATGACGCCGTCATCACCCGCTTTGTCGATCGCACCAAAGCCATTCTCGACAATAAATAGCGGCTTCTGATAACGCTCGTACAAAATATTCAGGGTGTAACGTAGCCCGACGGGATCAATCTGCCAGCCCCAGTCAGACGCTTTCACGTGCGGATTCGGCACGCTGCCTGCAAAGCCGGACAAGCCATTATCATCACTCGGATTGTGCGCTGAAATCGCGTTGCTCATGTAATAGCTCAGGCCGATGTAATCCGCACAGCCATCGCGCAGCGCCTGTAAATCGCCATCTTCCATTTTGATATTAAAGCCACGGCGTTCCCACTCTTTCAGTGCATACGCCGGGTAGTAACCGCGCATGTGGACGTCGCTGAACAGAAAGCGTTCGTGCATTGCTTCAACGGAATACATCACGTCGTCAGGATGGCAGGAGAACGGATAGAGCGGCACCATGGCGATCATGCAGCCAATCTGAAAATCAGGGTTGATCTCATGGCCAAGTTTCACCACTTTAGCGCTGGCCACGAACTGATGATGCAGCACCTGATACATCGTCTCTTCCGGATTTTCCTCCTCGGTAAATACCACGCCGGAGCAGCAATAACCGAACAGCGGATATTTCCAGTTACGCTGGTTATTGATCTCGTTGAAGGTCATCCAGTATTTCACTTTGCCTTTGTAGCGTTCCATCACCACCTGGCTGAAACGCACAAAGAAATCCACCACCTGACGGTTTTTCCAGCCGCCATATTCCTTCACCAGATGCCACGGCATTTCGAAGTGGGAGAGGGTGATCACCGGCTCAATATTGTGTTTGAGCAGCTCATCAAACATATCGTCATAAAATTGCAGACCGGCTTCGTTTGGCTGTAATTCGTCACCGTTCGGGAAGATACGCGTCCAGGCAATCGAGGTGCGGAAGCATTTGAAACCCATTTCGGCGAACAACGCGATGTCTTCTTTGTAGTGCGAGTAGAAATCGACGGCTTCGTGGTTCGGGTAGCTGTAGCCGTCAAGGACGCCGTCGGTCATCACACGGTCAACGCCGTGCGCGCCGCCGGAAAGGACGTCGCAAATGCTGATGCCTTTGCCGCCCTGGTTCCAGCCGCCTTCCACCTGATGCGCCGCTACCGCGCCGCCCCACAAGAAATCTTTCGGTAACTGATGGTTCATTTGATTCTCCCTGGATACTTGATGAGGGCAGATTGCTTCTGCCCTGTAGATCGTAATGTCAGATTTAATTCATTTCCGCCTGCGCAGCCCGACGGGTTTCTGCCGGTACTTTTTGGGTCGCGGCAACATCGGGTTCATCTTTGAAACCGACCAGCCAGGTGAACAACGCACCGAGCACAAAGGCGACGCTAATGGACAGCAGGAAACCGAGGAACTGTGGCATATGACCTTCTTTGAAGAACACCGGCAGTACGGCAATCCCCGGCAGGCAGTAGCTCCATGACACGGCGTTAAAGGAACCGGCAATCGCACCGCCAATCCCACCTGCGACACAACTGCACAGGAACGGTTTTTTCAGGCGCAGCGCCACACCATAAATAGCGGGTTCAGTGATGCCGAACAGGCCGGTGACGCCCGCAGACAATGAGATCCCTTTCATTTCGCGGCTGCGGGTTTTCAGATACACGCCAAACATGCTGCCGGTCATCGCGAAGACGGCAGAAGCCTGCAGGCCGGTAAAAGTGTCGTAACCCAGCGTCGCGTAGTTGCCGACGGTGACCGGCGTAATGCCCCAGTGAACGCCAAGTGTGACCAGCGGCTGCCAGAAGGCACCGACCACGAAGCCGGCAATGGTCGGGCTGAGGTGATAGAGGTAGTTGTATACGCCGCCAATCGCGCCACCGATCAGGTTTCCGACCGGGCCAAACACCAGCAGGGTCATCGGCACCATAATGGCGATACAAAACATCGGTGTGAACAGGTTGCGGATAACCACCGGCAGCACTTTATTGAAGAAGTGTTCGATGTACGACATTGCCCAGACCATCAGAATGATCGGGATAACAGACGCGGTATAGCTCAGATATTTCACCGGAATACCGAGGAAATCGAGCGTTGGTGCGGAAACCGGAATACCGACCACGTTCTGCAGGATATTCGCAATATCAGGATTGCTGACCGCTTCACGCATTAGTTGCTGCATGGCCGGATCGGCGGAGTTGATCGACGTGATCTTAAAGGCTGTCAGCATATTCATGTAATCGGGGCTGATCAGCGCGCAGGCTGTAATGACTGCGGTGAAAGGATTGACGTTGAATTTTTTCGCGGCGGTGAAAGCAATCATCACCGGCAGGAAGGTAAAGGCCGTCCACGACACAAAATTAAGAATACGGTAGGTACCGCTGCTGGCGTCCATAATGCCGATGGCAGCCAGGAAGGAAATAATCCCCTGCAAAATACCGCAGGCGGCAAGCTGATAAAGGAAAGGCGTAAAGATGCTGGATATCACGTCCATGACGCGGCTGACAATACCCACATTCGGTGCAGAAACCGGTGCATTTTCATCAATCTGGATCAATTTCAGCACCTGATTGTACGCGTCGCTCACGTGATTGCCGATCACCACCTGCATTTGTCCGCCGGCCTCGATAACGGTGATAACGCCTTTCACTCGTTTTAATTCTTCTTTATCGACGGCTTTATTATCTTTCAGAACAAAACGTAAACGTGTGGCGCAATGTGTGATGCTAATCACATTATTATCGCCACCAATATATTTAACAATATCCTGAGCGGTCTGAGCGTAATCAATAGCCATTGTTTATTATTCTCCTGCGGGAATACAGAGGTGAGCTTTTTTGTTTTTTTACTCGTCGGCAGGAGTGTAGCAAAAGAAAAGGTATTGTCACGATATAACAAAAATCAAATCGGGTGATTTGTTACTTATTAAAAACACCCTGTTTTTTCATTGCGCTGAGTCACGTTTTATTAACGGTAATTTCTTGCCGATGGTCTCAATAATATAAAGTACCGGGATCTGCGTGGTAATATTATATTGTCCTTCGAGGACTATTTGCGGCATGTGATAAGAGATGTTGAGGTCTGCAAGCCGCGCCAGTGTTGAGTTTTCGCTGTTAGTGAGGCTGATGATTTTGCAATTATGCTGGCTGAACTGCGTAGCAAAACGCAGCACTTCTTCCGTTTCACCCGAGACAGAAAGAATAATGGCGATAGCGTCTTTATACATATCACTGTTGATCGGGAAATAAGGGTCATCAATAAAGGTACTGAATTTTCCGACATTAGAGAAAAAGCGTGCGCTGTATTTTCCTAATGAACCTGAGGTTCCTACACCTACAAATATAATACGCTGCGCATTGGCAATCTGGCGGGCGGCCTTTTCTAATAATTCATCAAACTCACTGTTATTAATACTTTTGAAATAACTGATGATCTCACTGATGCCAAACGACACCGGCGGCTTTTCTTCATGCTCTAAAAACAACTTGAAACGGATACGAAATTCGGAATAACCGTCGCAATCCATTTTCTTGCAGAAGCGCAAAACTGTCGTGGTCGAGACACCTGCGGCATCCGCCAGTTCACGAATGGTCATGTACATGACTTTATCGCCGTTTTTGACGATGTAGTTGTAGACCGTCAGTTCCAGTTCGTTTAACGCGGAAATGGCTTTATGTGTGAACATTCAGATGCCTGTTTGCAAAGCGCGAATAAAGAACGTCAACGGTGTCAGAGGTGTTTTAACATCGTCACTTCACAATCGACATGGCCGGTGTTGCCGAGGGCGCAGTCAATGTGGTGGAAACCCAGACGTTCATACAGCGCAATCGCCTGGGTCAGACTGGCGGTGGTTTCCAGATAGCAGCGGGCAAAGCCCTGCTGGCGTGCATGTTCAATGGCCTGTAAGGCCAGTCGTTTTGCCAGCCCCTGACCGCGCAGTGCTGGCATAAAATACATCTTCTGCAATTCACACAGATCGTTATCTGCACCGGATAACGGTGCGACGCCGCCACCGCCCGCGACCACCCCGTCCAGTTCCACCACCCAGTAGGCACAACGGGGCTGGCTGTAGGTTTCAAACAGGTGATCCAGATTCGGATCAGCGACGGTATAGCCTTTATCGGCAGTCAGGCCAAATTCGGCAGAAACGTGGCGGATCACGTTAGCGATGGCAGCGTTATCTTCATGGCGTATCGGGCGCACCCGCACGCTGACAGGAAGGGAGGTCGTCATGTTACTCACTCAGTTTCAATAACAGGCAAACAAACAGACCGTTTTAATACCATTTTAGGGCGTGCTGATGCAACGCCGCAGGCGTTTCCCGATGATTTTACTTATCTCAAATGCGAATTTTTTTCATTGGAACACGCAGTAATCCATTGCCTGAAAGGTCAGGGACATGATTAAATCTTCATCGTTACACAATGTGCTCTGTCATCTTTCTTTATTTTAAGAAGGGCGGCTTCCCATTCCTTTCAGGACGAAAGATAAAAATGTCAGATAATAATCAATATAACGATAACCTGCATCAGGTACGTTTTCATGGCAAGGGCGGAGAGTATTTCGCAATATGGCTGGTTAATGCATTATTAACCATCATCACTCTGGGGGTTTATTCGGCATGGGCGACCGTTCGCCGTCGTCGTTATTTCCTCGGTAATACCGAAATTAATGGCGACCGTTTTGATTACCACGCAAAACCCGTTCAGATATTGAAAGGACGTTTGCTGGTGATTGGCGGCATTATCGTCTTTTATATTCTGGCCGCACTGCTGCCTCAGTTGGCTCTGTTGATTGCGCTGGTTTTCCTCGCGCTATTGCCCTGGGTGATTATCCGCAGTTGGCGTTATAACGCGATCATGACCAGTTACCGTGGCGTGCGTTTTAACTATCACTGCAAAACAGGCCGTGCGTACTGGACAATGTATCTGTGTCCGATTCTGTTAATGCTGGCGGTGTATATTCCGATCACCGCGGTGGTATTAATTGCCGTTCAGATGGCCAGTATCAGCGCGATTCTGATCAGCGTGGTATTAGTGGCGGTGGCATTGGTACCGGGTGTGGCAGCGGTGCAGGGTATTATCAGCGCCATGACACACGATCTGTATGTGAATAATCTCTTTTTCGGCAATACCGCTTTCCGCGCTGATCTGAAAAAAGCCGCATTTATTAAATATAGCCTGCTGGGCATTGTGTTATTCCTGCCTTTCCTGATCATCGCCCTGTGGCTGATGGGTTCCTTCTTCACCACGCTGTTACAGATGGCTTATATGGGGGGCATGTCTGAAGACATGGCGGGCATGATGCTGATGAGCAATTTATTCAGCTTCATTCTGGCCTTCATCATTATGTTTGTCGGCGCGCTGGTGGTGGCGAGCTATCAGGTGGTGGCTGTACGCAATTACGTCTTTAACCAGACGCAAATCGGTGATCGCGTGAAACTGCGTTCATCCATGAAAACGATGTCTTATCTGGGTCTGCTGTTCACCAATGCGCTGATTGTGGTCTGCTCGCTGGGGCTGGCAACGCCTGTCGCCCATGTCCGTTCCGCCCGCTATATGGCAGCCTGCACGGCGGTGACCGGTGATTTATCCCTGCTGGAAGTTCAGGCGCATGCTGACACCGCCAACACGGCAGTGGCAGAAGAAGTGACTCAGGCGTTCGACCTTGGCGTCGGAATGTAATGCATGATCATTGAAGGCTTTTATCAGCCTCCGGGACGGGCAGCTCGCAAGGCTGCCCGCCTTTTTTTGGGCGGCGACCCGCGTCTGACGCTGGAAGCCGAAAACCTGAACCCGACTTTTTCTCTCAGCGAGATCGAGGTTTCTGATGCGCTGGGCACGATCCCGCTGTTTCTCACTTTTCCCGATGGTGGCCGTTTTGTGCCTGCCGATGACGGTGCATTTCGTCACTGGTTACGGCAGCATCGCCGGCCCGGCTGGATATACCGCATGGAAAGCCATAAGCGCGGGGTGCTCCTCACCTTGCTGGCGACCTGCCTGCTGATTTTCTTTTATATCTACGGTTTATTGCCGTGGGCCAGCAATGTGATTGCGCAGCGAATTCCCACCACTGTTGAGCAAAACCTCGGGCGTCATACGCTGACACTGCTCAGCGCCAGTGATTTCCGGGATTCGGCGTTGCCTGCCGATAAACAGAAAGCACTTCAGCAGCTTTTCCAGCAGGTGATCCCGCCGTCATTACGCACCGACCGTACGCCGGTCCGGCTGAAGCTGATGAATATTCCCGATGTGGCTAACGCTTTCATGCTGACGGACGGCACGCTGATCCTCAGCGATAAACTGGTGGCGCTTAGCCCGGGTGATGACGCGCTGGCAGGGGTAATGCTGCATGAGATGGGACATCACGCTTACCGGCATCCCATGCGCATGCTGGTGCGTTCCTCGCTGGTGTCCCTCACGCTGTTATGGATGACCGGCGATGTCAGCGGCATTGGCGATACCTTATTACAAACGGCGTCGCTGGCGAATGAACTGCAATTTTCCCGCGGTATGGAGCGTGAAGCGGATAACTGGGCGATAGTAGAAATGAAGCGGGAAGGGCGCTCGCTTGAGCAAATGGCTGAGATTTACCGTCGTTTGTCCGCAGATGCGGAGAATGAGAAAGCGAATGAATATCTACCTGACTGGCTGAGTTCGCACCCTGCTATGGCGTCGCGAATAGAACATATCAGGGAGGCTGAGAAGGAGTAGATTTATCAGTAAAAGTGTCTGACGGATTCTGATAAAGAATCCGTCAGACGCTAACGATTATTCGTAGGTTACGGTGAAGTTCGCCACCGCATTGGCGACACCCGGTTTGATTGTATCAGCAGTTTGTATATAGGCCGCAGTCAGCGGAATGTCGAATGCGCCTTCCTGAGTTGTCTTGGTGACAAATGTCTTTTTGTCAAATTCAACCAGTTTACTATTAAGTTTTAGCTGTATCCCTACACCTTCCGCCCCCCCTTTGGTCAAATCAATAATGCCATTACCCAGCGAAGATTGGGCGTCGAAGCTGATATTGACCGTCGTGTCTGCGTAGCATTGCAGAGGGATTTTGATGTCTACCGGGGGGAGTGTTGAGTTCTTGCCACTAAAATCTTCCTTTTTGGCTTCACCCATTGGCACAGGGATCGCGCTTGAGCCGGTGATTTCGCAAGATGCCTGCTTAATTACGACTGTTCCTATGTTTACTTTAAAGACATCTTTGTTGCCTGCACTGTCCTCCATCACAACTGAAGCCAGATTACCCGTCGTTACCTTGCCGGGAACGATCTCCCCCGTTTTAACGAACTCAACTTTTACGTTGGAGAGATAAATAGGGGTAGTGCCATCCCCTGTCTGGATTTGGATAGTATGTAAAGGATTAACTTGTCGATAATCTATAGTAACGCGTATTCCTACTCCCTCGACCCCACTCTTATAAATCGAGTTATTTGTTAAACTACCTGGAAAGGTAGAAAGATTTGGAATATTGTTTAACATGTAATCACCGGTACAGCTATTGGCCAGTACATTTAGCTGATTATAGGTGTAAGTTGCGAGTACGCTGCCTACAGGCTGGCTTTGCATTGCTGTAATTTGACGATCTACCGTTACTTTCCCAAATGTGGAGGGATAGTTACAAACACCCAGCGCCATGGCGTTATGCACACCACAGATCAACAAAAGTACTGCCAGTATTGACCGTATTCCCATCTTGCCGGAGCCGGTTTTTTTTAAAATAGCATATAAATTCTTCATGTTACTTCCTCATGCCTCAGTGGCATTGCGCCGTAATTTGTTTAATCAGCGCAGACGGGTCACTGGCATTGCTGCTGGTCAGCGAGTAAGCGCCTTTACACTGCTCGTTGCTGCCGTTACCCCATTTCGCCATGATGTTGCCGGTTTCCGGCAGGCCGGTCAGGTAAACTTCTCCGTTGTCACTGACAATGCCGGTGACGGTGCTGTCGTTATCCAGCAGGCTGACGGTGGCACCAAACGGCACCGGTTTACCCATAAACAGCAATTGCACTAAAGCACGCTGGCCGACGCGGGTTTTGAATTCTGCACGCACTACCGCACCGCGGGTTGGGATCACCGTCTGGCTGCTCATGTCCATATCCACATCGTCGCCGAAGCTCTCGGTTTCCAGCGTCACGCTGTTTTTGCGGTATGGCTGGGCATACGGCACGACGGCATAGCCGCGCCAGTCGGTGTGTACACCGCTGTTGTTTTCGACGTTGACGTCATCAGCCCCCGGCGCTTTCACCAGCGTCACGGTATCGCCCAGCGGTTGTGACAGCGTGATGCCGTTTTCATGAAGCAGAATGCCGCCCTGAATGCCGTAACTCCACTGGCGGCTTTCCTGGTCATAGCTGTAACCGAGGTTGCCTTCGCCGGAGCCGCCTTTGTAATCCATGCTGGCATTACCGGACGCGCCGTTGCCCTGATTTTCATACCCCTGCTGCGCGGAATAACTGAGGTTTTTATCATCCAGCAGGGTGCCGCTGATACCGGCCTGCTGAACGGTGGAACCGTGGCGTTTGGTGCTCATGTTGTAGGTTGCCCATGTGCCTGAAGGCCCCATGAACTTATCGAGCGGCACCGACATGTTGAAGGCAAACACCTGATCGGCCTCTGTCATGCCCGGGTTTTTCGAGTAGTTGTAGTTAAAGCCGTAACTGATACCGTAAATGCTGGTGTTGTAACCCAGTTGTAACAGCTTCTCTTTACCGTCGCCGCCCCAGTAATCCTGCTGACTGCCGCTGACATAAATTGAACCGTAGTCACCGATTGACTGGTTGACGGACAACTGCATTTTGCTGCGCTGGTTATGCGAGCGGTTGTAATTGTCGAAATCATTGTCAGTGTCTTGCTGGTAGTTCTGAACGTCACTGAAGGCGTAATAACCTTCGGTGGAATAACGGTAACCGGCGATTTGCAGGTTGGTGTCCGTTGCCTCGAAGTTCTTGGCATACATTGCCCGGTAGGACTGACCTTTTTTGGTGCCCAGCGCATCATCAAATTCACTGGTGGCTTGTGTGGCGTCAAATGACACCGCACCGACGTTGCCTAAGTCAAAACCGACACCCACGTTAGCGGCACGGTAATTTTCGGCATACTGCACGCCACCGTAAACGGTGGTGCGCGCCGTCAGACCGTAAATATTGGACAGCTGAATAAAGTTCGGGGTTTGAGTATCGTCATTACCTGAGCGGTATTTACCCAGTGCCAGGTTGTATTTGAAGCGGCCTTCACGTTGTAAAATCGGCACTGAACTGGTCGCAATATTGAATTTGGTGGTGGAACCGTCAGATTCCGTTACCGTCACTTCCATATCGCCGCCGTTACCGGACGGATAGAGATCCGTGATCGCGAACGGCCCCGGCGATACGTTGGACTGGTAGATCACATAGCCATTCTGTTTGATAGTGACCTGCGCATTAGACTTGGCAATGCCTCGCACCGTCGGCGCAAACTGGTTCATGGAATCCGGCAGCATCTGGTCATCGGAGGCAAGTTGAGCCCCGGTAAACTGGATACTGTCAAAGACATCGGCGGGCGTGGAATATTCGCCCAGCGTCAGTTGGCCCCCCTGCAGAAAACGCACGTCACGCTGCACATAGGTATTAATCGACTCAAAATTACTGGTGTTGGTGTCGTCGCCGCCGTGCGAGCCTTCGGTCTGCTGATTGCTGTAGGTTGAATAGTTACGCACACGCCACGCGCCGAGGTTTGCCCCGCTGCGCAGGTTAACGAAGTTACTCTTTGACTGACCGCTGTCATCGCGCTCCGTGGTGGAACCGGAATAGCTATAGTTGAGCATAAAGGCGGCGATGCCGTTATCCCAACGCTTCGGATCCACCGAGTTACGCGGACGCATATTTACCCCGATTTGCGGCACGGTAATGTCATAACGCTTGCGGTTTAAATCGAGATTTTCAGTGGCCTGCGGCACATAGGCACTCAGTGGCTTGGTCAGCTTTGCGTCAGGTGCAACGGCTTTCAGATCCGGATACACATCCAGTTTCACGCCGTACTCTGCCATCTCCGCGGGTGTGATCGCGCCGTAGAGTTTACCCGGTGCATCCGGCAGGCTGACGAACTCGACGTTGCGTGAATCGACCTGCTGGTTATTCAGATAGATATCGACCTGATACGTACCGGGCATCTGGCCGCCCTTTTCGGCAAAATAATCCAGATTAACGTTTTCCAGGTCACCGCCATCACCGATAGCTTTTAACATCTCAGGGTTAAATGTTTCAGCAGAATAAGCCAGGCAGGGCAGAGATAACAATATGAAAAAGGATAAGGGTTTTAATAAAAAAGAGCGGGCAGTAGTGATGCTTTTTAATGCGCCACTCTTTCTTTTTTCACCTTTTCTTCTCGTGCTGTCTTTGTCCCGATGATTTTTAATATTGTTATTTTCCATAATAAACAGACATTCCCGGTTTTAATCTTTCGAATTATTTAAATTGATGCTTTGGCTTTTTCGGTTAATCCGCCGAAGTCATTAATAGCCTGCCAGACGATACTGTTTCCCGTCGGGGCATTGTCAATTTTCAACGACGATTTTGGCGGTACCATATAACCCTCTTTTAATTCTTTGCCGTTCACGCTAATTTTTGTCATGTTGACGTAATAAGGTGTCGGATTACTGGCAGTTATCGCGCTGCCTGAGCGGGAGAAGGTGAGTTGCTGATACGCTTTGGCAATCGCCTCTTTGTTATTCAATGTCGTCGGCCGGTAGATCAGTTTGATACGTGTATTGATAGAGAACTGCAATGAGTTCTTTTCTTTAGACGCAGGAGGAATAGCCAGCGTGTTAATCCAGTAGACAGACTCTTTGTCCTGCGCTAAAGACGACGAAGACTGGGTAATACGTACGGCATTATCCTGACCCGGTTCAATGCGGAACAGCGGCGGAGTGATAATAAAAGGCACTTTTTCACCCGCTTTATCAGAACTCACCCATGAGCGAATAAGATAAACATTCGAGTCCTCGGTGTTTTTAACTGAAAGTGACGCTTCTTTCATATTGCCGTTATAAATAACACGTGTAGCTCCGACAGAAAAGCCAGCAAACGAAGGGGTGGATAATGCGATCAGTAACAAAGAGAATAGAGATTTTTTAAATAATGACATAATTAGCCTTGAGAGTTGAAGGTAATGATCTCACTGTAATGTTGAGGAAATTAAATGAAATGGCTGAGGGTTGGTTCAGCCATTTTATTAAAAAAACACACGTATTACAGAGGATATTACTCGTAAGACATAGTGAAAGTTAGTGGCACATCAATAGTACCTGCAACAGCAGCACTTTCAGTGGTGGTTTTGGTTAAACCAACGAGGTAGTTCAGGGTGTTTTCGCCAGCAACGATGGCTTTATCATTACCGAATTCTTTTGGTGTAATAACAGCACCGGTTTCAGCATCGGAAATCACAATACCCACATAGCGTGCAGTGGAGTTACCGACAAACACAGTTGGGGTGATGCCGGAAGTTTTGCCATCAAGCTTAATTTTAGCAACAGACAGGCCTTCAGGACAGCCAGCCAGTGTGATGCTAAATGGCTTCTGCAATCCTGATGAAGTGGAGCCAGCAGCCATAGAGTTTAATGATGAAGCAGAGAAGCTATCAAAAGTTACTGGCACAACAGTGCTGTTTGCAGCAACTGAACAAGAGCTTGCGCTCACTTCACCAGTGAAGTTCAGGGAACCATCATCTGCCTGAGCAGCAGAAACACCCAGACCCAACATAACAACTACAGCAGCACTTAATTTTTTCATATTCATGATCGGTTTAATCCTTTTAACCAAATTCTATTAACTTGGTGTTTTATTTTCAGCAAGCCAATAAATCGGGAAATATTAGTTGTAAGACAGAACAAAAGTAGTTGTTGCGTTGAATGCACCACCGGTAACTGCTTCAGCAGTGGACATTGCAGCCGCTTCCAGATTAATGGTTGCAACGCCGGTTTCAGCATTGATTGGTGCTGCAACAGAAGCAGAGTGCATTGGGATCAGATCGCCGCCTTTGTTATAAATAGCGATGCCCAGACCGGTAGCCATTGAATCAGTAGACAGGGCCAGCAACTGGTTGTTAGTTGCATCAGATGCACCATTCGCAGTAAACATTACGCCAGTCTGAGAAACAGGGCATTCAGTCAGATTCAAGACGATGTCTTTCTTGTCTGAAATTGCGCCAACAGTTGCAAAGCTTTCAGCGGACAGGGTTTCAAATGGCACGTCAGTGGTGCTGCTTGCATCAACTGTGCATGAAGTTGCAATAAGAGTACCAGTAACATTCAAAGTACCAGTATCACCAGCATTTGCACCCATTGCTGCAACCATACCGGCAGCCAGTACACTCATTTTAAAAAACGAAGTCATTTTCATTACTATTCCTTTATTTTAACAAGAACACACTCTTCATAAGAGCGGGTGGTGGATGATAAAGAGATTTTATAAGCCGGTACCCCTTATCGTTGGAGCGCATTATTCATAGTTGCCGTATGAATCGCCATTGCATACGCTGAATATACTATTCAGTAAACTTAAGAATGGATATATATGTATGAATCATGGCAGATTTATATGATATTTTTATTTTTATAAGAATGGTGCGAACTTTAATTTAAGTTAGTTAAAGGTATAGTTCAGTAAAGTGTTCTGTCCTAATAATCGGTGACACCGACTTAAGAGGATATAATCCTTGAACAGGAGGAGCCCATGGCCCGAACAACAGAAAGGCCATGGCCTTCTTTGCTAAAGAGCAACGCTGAGGTTCGCTTTTATTAATGAGCATCGCCGGTTCTGGCCGGTGGCACTGCTTTATCGAACCATGACGGTGAGCCGTAACGGATTTTATCGGTGGTTAAAGGCAAAATATCGCCCAGAGGCCTCATTGAATGCTGAACGAGATGCCCATGCTTTAGCCTGCTGGAAAGCAAATCGCGGAAGCCTTGGAAGACGAGCATTAAGTATCGTGTTGCATAAAGAAGGTTTTAATCTGGGACGCTATCCGACATGTAGCCTAATGAAAAGGCTCAGGTTATCAGGTCGCCAACGCCGACGCAGATATGTCATAGCGAAAGATATTAACGTAGCTATGCCTAATCATCCTGTTCGTGAGTTTAACGTTGATGCTGCCAATAAAAAGTGGGTGACCGACATAACGTACATACCGACGCGTCAGGAATGGTAGCGGTTGGCGAACTTTATTCCCTTTAAGGTCGTGGGGTGGGACGTAGCTAAAACGATGACAGATGAGTTAGCGTTAAGCGCATTGCGCGTGGCAAAAGTGTGGCGACAGCCGAAGGGTAAAGTGCTGGTTCATTCAGATCAGGGGAGCCAATATACCGGTGGAGCATGGCGTCAATATGCCGAAGATAATGATATTGAACTGAGCCAAAGTCGTCGTGGAAATTGCTGGGATAATGCCGTAATGGAGCGTATTTTGGCAGTCTGAAATCGGAGTGGGTAAAAGATCGCTGCTATCAAGTTTTCAGTATTTATTGCGCTGTTATTAGCGTGTCTGTTAATTGATTTTTTTAACTATAATCGTTCTATTTTACTCATTGAAATAAATGAAATTTAATTTTCGGTAAGGAGACCAAAATTGAGTATCTTGACTATGATTGATGGTGAGAATACGAACTCTCGTATTTCACCAGAGGTCAGGGGACTGGACAGGATGAAAGAGAACACACTCACCGATCGTTTTAAAATGGTGAAGAATTTTGATCTCAATTTATTGACTACGTTTGAGGCTGTTTTTATTCATCGTAGCGGAACCAAAGCCGCAGATGCCCTTGGCATCACGCCTTCTGCTGTCAGTCAGGCACTGGGGCGCTTACGTGTTCATTACAATGACGCACTGTTTATCAGGGACGGAAAGGCACTGGCACCGACCACCGTTGCGATCGGGATACACGAAGGCCTGGCGGAGGCTTACGACAATTTAGTGGCGAAATTGCAGAATATCTCGTTTGATTCTCTGCCGACCCGACTTGTTGTTCACTGCTCACCTTACATTTCAATGTTTACGATAAACGTGATGCGCAAGGTACTGGATGAAATTGCACCCGACTGTGAAATAGTGCACAGCACGAGCGGCAATTCGATTGCTGAAACTGAAGATGCTCTGATTTTCCGTAAGGCTGACATCATTTTTGACGTTCATCCGCACGTTAGCCATTCCCGGGTTAGCCAGCATATTTCCAGCGAAGTGCCGGTGATGATTTGCCGCCGATCGCATCCTCGCCTTAGAGGGAGCCTGTCAAGGGAGCAGGCTGCGCAAGAGAGCCATATTTTCGTTGATTCCGAGAGTACTAGTCTTTTATCTAACAGGTTGGATGTTAATACTTTGCTGCATGTTGACAGGAAATGTCGGTTTATCAGCCCTTCATTTCTCTCCATTATCTCGATGGTAGAAACATCCGACATGCTGGCTTTTATCACAGAACGTTTCTATGAAAAAATGAAAAATTCTTTTGATATCCAGAAGTTGTCGACGGATATGACATTGCCTTCTCAACCGGTCTATATGGTTTACAATAAAGCTGCACTTAATAACCAGTTTTTCTCAACGCTGGTGAGAAAAATGACAGATACTTTTTTGCAGGAATTTCAGAACAATTCCCCGGGTTAATCAGGTTGTTGCAGGAATAAAAAATGCCAGTCAGGTTTCACTGACTGGCATCTGTTTTTATAGATTTTAACATTTACATCTGGCTGAGATTACAGCGCAGCAATCGTGGCTTTCTGTTCCGCCAGTTTCACTTTCGCTTCACCACAGGCCGTCAGACGCTCACGCTCTTTGGCGACAACCGCTTCCGGCGCACGCGCCACAAAACCTTCGTTAGACAGCTTGCCTTCGATCGAAGCAATCTCGCCGTCCAGTTTCGCCATCTCTTTGTCCAGACGTGCCAGTTCGGCATCTTTATCAATCAGACCGGCCATTGGGATCAGCAGTTCAGCACCTTCCACCAGCTTAGTAACAGAGACCGGGCCTTTGTCGCCAGCAGGCAGAATGGTGATGGACTCCAGACGCGCCAGAGACTGAATAAAGCTCAGGTTCTGTTCCACACGACGTTGTGCATCCGCACTCGCGCCACGCAGCAGCAGTTCCAGCGGCTTGGCCGGAGACAGGTTCATCTCGGCACGCACGTTACGGATAGCGATGATCGCCTGCTTGATCCACTCGAGATCGGCCAGCGCCAGTTCGTCCGCTTTTGCTGCATCAAACTCAGGGAAAGGCTGCAGCATAATGGTTTCTGCTGTGATGCCTTTCAGCGATTTCACGCGCTGCCAGATGGTTTCGGTGATGAACGGAATAATCGGGTGCGCAAGACGCAGCAGACCTTCCAGCACTTCCACCAGCGTATGACGGGTGCCACGCAGTTGCGCTTCGTTGCCACCGTTCATGACCGGTTTGGTCAGCTCAAGATACCAGTCGCAGAACTGGTTCCAGGTGAATTCATACAGAATGCTGGCAGCCAGATCGAAGCGGTAGTTATCCATCGCTTCACGGTAAGATTTCACCGTGCGGTTATATTCCGCCAGGATCCAGCGGTCAGCCAGTGACAGCTCAAGTTCGCCGCCGTTCAGGCCACAATACTGATCTTCGGTGTTCATCAGCACGAAGCGGCTGGCGTTCCACAGCTTGTTACAGAAGTTGCGGTAGCCTTCAAGACGCTTCATATCCCAGTTGATGTCACGGCCGGTAGACGCCAGTGCCGCCAGCGTGAAGCGCAGGGCATCAGTACCGTGCGGTTCGATGCCGTTCGGGAATTGCTTCTCGGTGCGCTTGCGGATTTTCTCTGCCAGTTGCGGCTGCATCATGTTGCCGGTACGTTTTTCCAGCAGATCTTCCAGCGAGATACCGTCAATCATATCCAGCGGATCGATAACGTTACCTTTGGACTTGGACATTTTCTGCCCTTCGTCGTCACGGATCAGGCCGGTCATATACACGGTGTGGAACGGAACCTGTGGCTTACCGTTTTCGTCTTTCACGAAATGCATGGTCATCATGATCATGCGCGCGATCCAGAAGAAGATGATGTCGAAGCCGCTGACGACCACGCTTGAAGGGTGGAAAGCTTTCAGGTCAGGCGTCTGTTCTGGCCAGCCCAGCGTGGAGAACGTCCACAGACCGGAAGAGAACCAGGTGTCGAGCACGTCTTCGTCCTGAGTCAGCACGACGTCTGCGCCCAGGTTGTTCTCGCTGCGCACTTCCGCTTCGTCACGACCAACAAACACGTTGCCTTCGGCGTCATACCACGCCGGAATGCGATGTCCCCACCAAAGCTGACGGGAAATACACCAGTCCTGAATGTCACGCATCCAGCTGAAGTACATGTTTTCGTATTGCTTCGGCACGAACTGAATGTCGCCTTGCTCAACGGCTTCCACCGCAACTTTCGCCAGCGGTGCCGTGCGCACGTACCACTGGTCAGTCAGCATTGGTTCGATAACTACGCCGCCACGGTCACCGTAAGGCACGGTCAGATCGTGAGGTTTGATTTCTTCCAGCAAACCGGCTTCGTCGAAGGCGGCGACCACGGCTTTACGTGCGGCAAAACGCTCAAGGCCACGGAACTGCTCAGGGATATCGTTGGCGCATGCATCGCTTTCTTCGCCGTTAGTATCGAAGATTTCAGCGGTCTGGCGGATATCACCATCGAAAGTCAGGATATTGATCATCGGCAGGCCGTGACGTTTACCGACTTCATAGTCGTTAAAGTCATGCGCCGGGGTGATCTTCACGCAACCTGTACCTTTTTGCATATCGGCGTGTTCATCGGCAACAATCGGAATACGACGGCCTACCAGCGGCAGAATGATCTCTTTGCCGATCAGATCGCGGTAACGCGGATCTTCCGGGTTAACGGCAACGCCGGTATCACCGAGCACGGTTTCCGGACGCGTGGTGGCGACCACCAGGTAATCTTTGCCTTCAGCAGTTTTCGCGCCGTCAGCCAGCGGATAACGCAGGTGCCACATGGAACCTTTGGATTCGCGGTTTTCCACTTCAAGATCTGAAATCGCGGTACGCAGTTTCGGATCCCAGTTCACCAGACGTTTACCGCGGTAAATCAGGTCTTCTTTGTACAGACGAACGAACACTTCGCGCACGGCGTCAGACAGGCCTTCGTCCATCGTGAAGCGTTCACGCTCCCAGTCCACGGAATCACCCAGGCGGCGCATCTGGCGGGTAATGGTGCCGCCGGATTCTGCTTTCCAGTCCCAGATTTTGTTGATAAACGCTTCACGGCCGTAATCGTGACGGGTTTTGCCTTCTTCAGCGGCGATTTTACGTTCAACCACCATCTGCGTTGCGATACCCGCATGGTCAGTCCCCGCCTGCCACAGCGTATTTTTACCCTGCATGCGCTGATAGCGGATCATGGCGTCCATGATGGTTTGCTGGAAAGCATGACCCATGTGCAAGCTGCCGGTGACGTTCGGCGGCGGGATCATGATGGCAAAGCTTTCTTTACTGGTGTCACCATGTGGCTTGAAATAGCCCTGTTGTTCCCAGTGCTCGTAAAGCGGCTGCTCGATGTCTTGCGGGTTATATGTCTTATCCATTTCGCTTCGTATTTTCGTCGGTCAATGTGGTGACTGAGGGCGGCGTGGCCGTCGTCAAAGAGAAACCCACGCTGCGATAGGCTTTGTAGCGTTCGCGCGCAAGTTGTTTAAGGGAATCTTCGTAAGGAACGAAGTCTACCACTTCATGGAAAGCAGTAGCAAAATCTGCAAACTCAGGCAGCAGGCTGATGAGCAAGTCGCGTGGCGCATTGCCGCGTTTTCCCGGCCAGCATAATTCTACCGGCGCGCCAAAACGCGGGCCTTCACCGGCCAGATTATGGGGCACAAAGTGGTTCGGCTCGCGTTGCCAGAGCGCTTCATCCAGGCGCTCTGCTTGTTTCTGATCTTCACAGGCCAGCAGAACACGTTTGCCCATCCGGTAACGTTCAGCGGCGACCAGACAGGCCAGTGCTTCGTGCGAGCTGAGCTCGCCACTGGCGTCCGGCGCATCGAGAAGAAAGAAGGTTGCCTGTTTCATGATGAGTTCACTGTGCTGCTGAGAAAAAACAGGGGCGCAACTGGTGCGCCCGCCTGTGGAGGGGCTGGCGAACCAGCCCCTGATAGTGGAGATTATATCTTATTTAGCAGAGGAATCACTCATCGCCATCCAGCCCTGCACGGTTGAGCAGGAACTGTGACAACAGCGCAACCGGACGACCGGTTGCGCCTTTGTTCTTGCCTGAACGCCATGCGGTACCGGCGATATCCAGATGTGCCCAACTGTATTTGCGGGTGAAACGCGACAGGAAGCAACCGGCGGTGATCGCACCACCCGGACGGCCACCGATGTTTGCCATATCCGCAAAATTAGAATCCAGCTGTTCCTGATATTCATCAGCCAGCGGCAAACGCCATGCACGGTCACCCGCCTGTTCGGACGCGCCGATCAGTTCATGCGCCAGCGGATTGTGATTCGACAGCAAACCGGTGATGTGATGGCCAAGCGCAATCACGCAGGCACCGGTCAGCGTAGCGACGTCAATCACCAGCTCAGGATCGAAACGCTCAACGTAGGTCAGTGCATCGCACAGCACCAGGCGGCCTTCGGCGTCCGTATTCAGCACTTCGACAGTCTGGCCGGACATGGTGGTCAGAATGTCGCCCGGACGGAATGCCTGACCGCCAGGCATGTTTTCACAGCCTGCCAGCACGCCAATGACGTTCAGTGGCAGATTGAGTTCAGCCACCACACGCATCGCACCGTAAACAGCTGCGGCGCCACACATGTCGTACTTCATTTCATCCATATCCGCGGCGGGCTTAATGGAAATACCACCGGAATCGAAGGTCAGACCTTTACCCACGAGCACGATAGGCTTAGCGTCCGGGTTAGGATTTCCTTTATATTCCATCACCGACATCAGGGATTCGTTTTTCGAACCCTGACCCACCGCCAGATACGCATTCATTCCCAGCTCTTTCATCTGCTGCTCGCCGATAACGCGGGTCGTGATGTTGGTGCTGAACGCATCTGCCAGCTGACGGGCCTGTGATGCCAGATATGCGGCGTTACAGATGTTCGGGGGCATATTGCCGAGATCTTTTGCGGCTTTAATACCGGCTGACACCGCCAGACCGTGTTGAATGGCGCGCTCACCGCTGGTCAGTTCACGGCGGGTCGGCACGTTGAACACCATTTTACGCAGCGGACGGCGCGGCTCGGTTTTGTTGCTTTTCAACTGATCGAAAGTGTAAAGCGACTCTTTGGAGGTTTCGACCGCCTGACGCACTTTCCAGTAAGTATTACGGCCTTTTACGTGCAGCTCGGTGAGGAAGCAAACGGCTTCCATAGAACCGGTGTCGTTCAGGGTGTTAATGGTTTTCTGGATAACCTGCTTGTACTGGCGCTCATCCAGCTCGCGTTCTTTGCCGCACCCAATCAGCAAAATGCGTTCTGAAAGAATATTCGGTACATGATGCAGTAAGAGGGTCTGGCCCACTTTGCCTTCAAGTTCGCCACGGCGAAGCAGGGCGCTGATGTAGCCATCACTGATTTTATCGAGTTGTTCGGCAATCGGTGACAGGCGGCGAGGTTCGAAAACGCCGACTACAATACAGGCACTGCGTTGTTTTTCCGGGCTACCGCTTTTTACGCTGAACTCCATGCACTCTCCTGAATCTTAAAGACAAGGGCGGGAGGTACGGCTAGAATGAGTCGCCGGAGACACTCTCCCGTCATTGTGTTAACGACCTGTGTTAACCTTAAACGGCGTTAGTTTTTATTTTGGCGGCTATAAGCAAGTTCCTATAGGACACCCCAATTCTCGGTGTTGTAATACTATTTTAGCTGCGAAGGTTGCCATATGATGAGAATAAATGACGGATTAGCGATGAAACTAGCGATTTTCCTTCAAAAAGACAAGTTTTCACAGGCGTATTAAGCGTGATCATCATTAGATATCTGGTTAGGGAAACCTTCAAGAGCCAATTTGCCATTCTGTTCATTTTGCTTCTCATCTTCTTCTGTCAGAAGCTGGTCAGAGTGCTCGGAGCAGCGGTCGATGGCGATATCCCAACAAATTTAGTTCTCTCACTTCTGGGCCTTGGCGTTCCGGAGATGGCGCAGCTTATTCTGCCGCTCAGTCTGTTCCTCGGCCTGTTGATGACGCTCGGTAAACTTTATACCGACAGTGAAATCACGGTCATGCACGCCTGTGGTCTTGGAAAACGGTCACTGGTCATCGCCGCGCTGGTTCTGGCGCTATTTACGTCAGTTTTTGCTGGCGTGAATGCGATCTGGCTCAGCCCGTGGTCGTCGAAACATCAGGATGAAGTGCTGGCGGAGGCGAAAGCCAACCCGAGCATGGCCGCGATGGTCGAAGGCCAGTTCCAGCAAGCCCAGAACGGCAATGCAGTGCTGTTCGTTGGCAGTGTTAAAGGGAAAGAATTTCATAACGTCTTCCTGGCTCAACTGCGCCCGAACGGCAACCAGCGGCCTTCCGTTGTGGTCGCTGATAAAGGACATATGTTGCAGCGTGCGGACGGTTCCCAGCAGGTGATGCTGGATAAAGGTACCCGTTATGAAGGCACTGCACTGTTGCGTGATTTCCGCGTGACGGATTTCACCGATTATCTGGCGGTTATCGGGCATCAGGCTGTACAGCTTGACCCTAATCAGTCGGATCAGATGACCATGACGCAACTCTGGAATTCCAACGAACCGGAAGCGCGGGCAGAGCTGAACTGGCGTTTAACGCTGATCGTTTCAGTCTTTATTATGGCGTTGCTGGTGGTTCCGCTCAGCGTGGTGAATCCTCGTCAGGGGCGTGTACTCAGTATGCTGCCAGCGATCCTGCTGTATCTGATTTTCTTCCTGCTGCAAACCTCGCTGCGCTCCAACGGTGCCAAAGGTAAGCTGGATCCGATGCTCTGGATGTGGGGAACCAACCTGCTCTACTTTGCACTGGCATTGGTGCTTAATGCATGGGACACCTTGCCGGTTCGCAAGATCCGCGCGCGTCTGAGAGGAGCTGCCTGATGTTTGGCGTATTAGACCGTTACATTGGTCGCACTATTTTCAACACCATCATGATGACGTTGTTCATGCTGGTGTCACTCTCCGGCATCATCAAGTTTGTCGATCAGTTGCGTAAAGTCGGGCAGGGCGGATATTCCGCCGCCGGCGCAGGTTTATACACCCTGCTGAGCGTACCGAAGGATATCGAAATCTTCTTCCCGATGGCAGCGCTGCTGGGCGCATTGCTGGGCCTCGGCACGCTGGCAACACGCAGCGAGCTGGTGGTGATGCAGGCATCCGGTTTCACCCGCATGCAGATTGCCGCCTCCGTGATGAAAACGGCGATCCCGCTGGTGCTGCTGACCATGGCGATTGGTGAATGGGTTGCGCCGCAGGGCGAACAAATGGCGCGTAACTACCGTGCGCAACAGATGTACGGCGGTTCACTGCTTTCCACGCAAAACGGAGTGTGGGCAAAAGACGGTCACGATTTTATCTACATCGAACGCGTGGCGGGTGAAAAAGAGCTGACCGGCGTCAACATCTATCATTTCAATGAAGAGAATAAACTGCAGTCAGTCCGTTACGCGTCATCCGCGACCTTTGATAATGGTGAGTGGAAACTCTCTCAGGTGGATGAATCTGATCTGACGGATCAACTGCAAATCACCGGTTCGCAGACGCTGACCGGCGTATGGAAAACCAACCTGACGCCGGACAAACTCGGTGTGGTTGCGCTCGACCCTGACGCGTTGTCGATCAGCGGCCTGCACAACTATGTGAAATACCTGAAGCAGAGCGGGCAGGAAGCAAAACGTTACCAGCTGAATATGTGGAGTAAAATCTTCTCGCCACTGTCCGTTGCGGTGATGATGCTGATGGCGCTGTCGTTCATCTTCGGGCCTTTACGCAGCGTACCGATGGGTGTGCGCGTGGTGACCGGTATTTGCTTCGGTTTTCTGTTCTACGTGCTTGACCAGATATTCGGCCCGTTAAGCCTGGTTTACAGTATTCCGCCGATTCTGGGCGCATTGCTGCCGAGCGGGCTTTTCTTCGTCATCAGCATGTTCTTATTGCTGAAAAAACGCTAAATCCGGCAGTACAGATAAACAAAAAGCAGGCTCTTTACAGAGGCCTGCTTTTTTACATCTGAATTCTGAATTCTGAATATTGAGAACTGAGCCGTCAGATCTCGTTATTACGCACCAGATCGGCCACCAGATTGTTTACGCCATCGCTCATATTTTTAAACTTCGTCAGTTCGCTGCGGGTCACAACCACGAACACGCCTACACCGCGCTGCGGCACCATCGCGACATACGTGATAAAGCCACCACCGCCGCCGGTTTTCTGAATGATACGTGGCAGCAACGGCGTCGGCGCCATCGTTACCCAGCCCATTCCCAGCGAGTCCGCCATTCCCGGTACATCCATTCCTTTGAGCGAGACCAGATCCGTACGCTTGTAATACATCTTCTGCGCCATATCGGCGGTTGTAGTGCGTTGCCCGAGGAACTGACGCATCCAGCGGCCCATATCGGCAGGCGTGGAATAAAGGCCTCCGCTGCCTGCTGCCGCAATAGTGTTGATACACGGGCTCGGACGCAGACCTTCCATCAGGCGTGAACACTGGCTGGCGTTTGGCGTCAGCGTGGTATCGACCATGCCGAGCGGCTGAGTGATTTGCTCGCGCAGCAACTGGGTATAAGGCTGATTAGCGGCTTTCGATAATGCATCGGACAGCAGGTCAAACGCCAGATTTGAGTAAGAGGCGCGTGCACCCGGCGGCACAGTCAGTTTGGCGACACTCAGCCAGCTCCAGCGATCACTTTTAGTCGGCCAGGTGAAGACGGCACGATGTGCGACACCGCCCGGCTGCTCGCGCGGCAAACCGCTGGTGTGGGTGGCGAGATTCAGCAGGGTGATCGGATTTGTGCCGCTGTAAGCAGGAACACGGGCACCGGCCGGGGCGTATTTACGCAACGGATCGTTAAAACTGACTTTGCCCTGCTGCGCCATTTTTACCAGCACTTCACTGGTAATAAGTTTGGTCAGCGAGGCGATACGCACCACAGAGTCTTCACGTGGTCGCAAATCGGAACCGGGACGGGTTTCCCCGAAGCTGCGGAAAACCTGCTGATTGTTATCAACGACAACCAGCGCCATTCCCATCGCGCCGCTGCCGTAAAAGATGTGTTCTGCATGGTCATCCACGACCTGCGACGCCAGACGCGCATTCTGCTGCGCGTGGCTCCATAAAGGCGTACTGGCGAAGGCCAGCGCGAGGAGCGAAAGTGAGAGTTTTTTCAACAAGCTGGTATCCATCAACAGGGCAAGATCTAATCGTGATTTGTATACTAATGCGAAGTTTGAGAAACGGCATTGGAAAAACGTGGGTAAACAGAAGATTTTTGTCAGCAAATCCTCACTGAGCTGCGGTGTATGACTGTTTTTTCAACACTTAAACCGAACAAGGCGGGATAACTATTGCGTGACCGGCTGGGCTGGGTATAATGCCCACGTTTTCCGCATACTACTTTCAGTGCCGAAGTGGCGAAATCGGTAGACGCAGTTGATTCAAAATCAACCGCCGCAAGGTGTGCCGGTTCGAGTCCGGCCTTCGGCACCATTAGTATGTAAATAGACCTCAATTGAGGTCTTTTTTTATGTCTAAAATCCAGTCCCCGCAAGGCTTTACCCCGCTTTTCAGTCAACCGACGTCAATCTGAGTTACCCCACATCAACATGCTTGTGAGTATAGAACCGAGTATATATGCTGGTTCGATAATGCTTATATACTCACGGCAGCATATGGAAGGAATACCATCATGGCCCTGACTGATACCAAGGTGCGTTCGGCAAAACTTGAGGCAAAGGAATACTCGCTCGTCGATGGCGACGGCATGTTTTTGCTGATACACCCTAACGGCTCCAAATATTGGCGCTTTCGTTTCCGCTTTGGCGGCAAGCAACACCTTATGGCCTTTGGTGTATACCCAGAGACATCCCTTGCTGATGCCAGACATAAAAGAGAAGCTGCCAGAAAACTGGTTGCGGCAGGCATTGACCCCCGCGAACAAAAACGCGCAGTAAAAGAAGAGTTGGCTAAAGAAGTCTTCACCTTCGAAGTAGTTGCCAGAGAATGGCATGCAACTAATAAGAAGTGGTCAAAAGACCATAGCTCTCGTGTTTTGAAAACGCTGGAAGACTTTCTTTTCCCGGCTATCGGTAAACACAATATCACTGAACTTAAGACTCGAGATTTACTGGCACCCATAAAAGCCGTGGAGAAGTCTGGACGTCTTGAGGTGGCTTCGCGTCTGCAACAGCGCACAACAGCAATCATGCGCTATGCCGTACAAAGCGGTTTGACCGATTATAATCCCGCTCAGGAAATGGCTGGTGCCGTCGCTACAGCAAAACGGCAACATCGTCCCGCCTTAGAACTTAGCCGCACTCCTGAACTACTTCATCGTATCGACACCTACACCGGCAGACCGCTCACTCGTTTAGCTATAGAAATAACGTTGCTTACCTTTATCCGTTCCAGCGAACTGCGTTTCGCCCGTTGGTCGGAGATCGATTTCGAGACATCCATGTGGACGATACCGGCAGATCGTGAGCCGCTGGAAGGTGTTAAGCACTCTCACCGCGGATCTAAGATGCGAACGCCACATCTGGTACCGTTATCTCGTCAGGCGCTTGCAGTCCTTGAGAAAATACAACGGCTAAATGGTAATCGCGATTTAATTTTCGTTGGTGATCATGATCCCCGTAAACCGATGAGTGAAAACACGGTTAATAATGCACTCCGGGTGATGGGCTATGATACGAAAGTGGAAGTCTGTGGCCATGGTTTTAGAACCATGGCATGTAGTTCATTGATTGAGTCGGGGATGTGGTCTAAGGATGCGGTTGAGCGGCAGATGAGTCACCAGGAACGTAACTCTGTGCGTGCGTCTTACATTCATAAGGCAGAGCACTTGGATGAACGCAGGCTAATGCTGCAGTGGTGGGCTGATTTTCTCGATGCGAATCGGGAGAAGGGGCTTAGTCCGTTTGATTTTGCAAAAAAAAACAGTATTGCTCATTAACTAACACTTTATAAGGTATGCAGAATTTCATACCTTATTTTTTGTATCTGCCCTAGGCATACGGTATAAAAGGGTATTAGCCTAGGTTTGCGGCATTTATCCATGTCCCCAAAAACCTCGGCTCGACAGCTCTGGTGGGGAATGTGAGATCAATCATGTTTGGAGAACACATGAATAATGAAATAGCGATCGATTTTAACGCTGGTAGAATATGTGAAGCTATTGCCAAAATTGGCTATGAACCACATACAGCAATTATGGATATAATTGATAACTCAGTAACTGCTAGCGCAAAAGATATCAGCGTTAACTTAATTCTTGCTGAGGGTAAAAATCTGAAATCAAGAAATGCGGTGTCAACTTATGTAATTACAGATAACGGTAATGGCATGGACTCGGATGGTATAAAAAACGCATTTTCACTTGGTTCGAATAATAGTAACTACGCACAAAATAGCTTGTCGAAGTATGGACTGGGTTTGAAGTCCGCGGGGCTTTCTTTAGGGACATCAATTACCATCATCAGCAAAGTCGATGACTGTATATATGGGCCATTCACATTTGATAGCAATGCTATAAAAGAGCAAAATAAGCTTTTCATAAATAAAAGAAAGCTTGATGATTTTTTGGTGCTAATACCTGATTTCTTTACTGAAAGCACTTCAGGAACGGTAGTGCTGGTGCAAGGGTGTGAAAGTATTAACCAAGCATCGCCTAAGTTAACGACAGAGAAACTGAAGAAGCGTCTTGGTGTAACATACTTTTCTTTTTTAAAGAAAGATGATCCTTTGAGAATAACATTAGATATAAAACCATATGGCCAGGTTGGTAATGTAATATCTATTCAGCCAAGGGATATGTTATTCATGGATAGTCCTGATTTCAAAGAGCGGTACATTCCAGATGAATATGATTATTATAGCCCAATTCTTGCCATGAAGGATAAATGGGTTCTTCAGGATGTAAAAGGGGATGATCTTCCTGTTATAGAAATAAAAGCTGTCGTTTTTCCGCAGGCTAGTATGGCTGAGTCTAAATCGCCACTTCCTCAAAGTTTAAAAGATAAAATATCGACATATGAAATATCTAAAGAAAATAGTGGATTTTTTATATACAGGAATGGCAGATTAATACGCTGGGGAGATGATTTGGATGGAATAATAACAAAGGATGATTTTAATGTAAGAATAAGGATGGATTTAGAAACTGCTCATGATGATGTTCTGCATGTTGATATTACAAAGCAAAGATTAGAAATTGATGATGAAACTCGAAATAAATTAAAGGCTATAGTTGATAAAGCTTTAGTTACTGCAAAAAATATTCGAGTTGATTGTCAGGATAAATTAAAATCAACTAAAAATGAAGAGGGGTTAGGGTTTACTGCAACTATAGAAAATGTATCGGAGGATGATCCTGATTTAATTACAGGTCAGTTAAATTCTGAGATCATTAAGAGAAGAAATGACAGTGCTATAGATGGCGAAAATGCTAAGCAAGAATTAGACATCAAAATAGATGATAAAGCTCATCATAGTTTCAGGAAGATTGTATATTCAGAAAAAGTTGATTACGGGATGGTGTGGAAAGCGTTTTATGATGCTACAGAGGGGGTTTTTGTAGGTATTAATAAAAATCATCCTTTCTATAAGGAGTTTCTATCTAGGTACCCTGAAAATAGTACGGAACGTATTGTTTCAGAAGCATTAATTTTTTCTGTTGGTCTTGCTGAAAGAAATACACGTGATAACTTTGTAGAGGTTGATGTGGAGATATTTAATAGGATCTTTAAGAAGTTCCACAACAATGTAAACAATTGGTTGGCCGAATGGTCGGGTGAAAACATTAACTTGGCAGAATAATGATTAAGAGTAATGGTGTATTAGTTGGAGCAAGGTATTGCTCCAATATATATTTTATTATTCACAATGGTTATTTATACATTGGTGAGACTGGAGGTCATCCTTCAATCAGATGGGGAGGGCACCTGAGCAAGGGAGGAACCCTTAGGGAGAATTTGAGGAGATTTGAGGAAGATGATATCAATGAATGTGAAGAAATCTTTTTCGCTAGTGTTGCAACTAGTATCATTGACTATGAAGATGATTTAAATAGAAAAATAGCTAGAAAGGCTGTTGAGTACGAAGTTCAAAGGCATTTTTTTTTAAATCCATATATTTTTGGCGAAGAACTTCGTGTTGTATCCACAGCCTCTAGCAACCCAGTAAGACATAGCTTTGGTTTTGATCCAGATTCATTTTCACAAGCCATACTAAAAATGGCTGTTGAAAAATACAAAAAATGGAAATTAATGCTAGAGTGTGGAGACCTTTAAGAGGGTATTTAAGCCTCGAGATATATGCGTTTTGATAAAGTCGTGGATATTCTGTTCCGCCATATCTTTTTTGCTTCTGAACAATACAATTGATTCATAAATCTTGTGCTCGCTACCTGCAAATGTTCTCCAGGTCATTTCAACATTACTATCCGAAGGAATATCTTCCTTCGGTGGTACTGTTGGATCAGCTAATGATTTACAAAGCGCCCAGCGGCACAGAACATTCCAGTTTTCTATACCAGTCTTGCGTTTAAGAGTGATAAGTTGTTGTTTTTGCTTTTCAGATAAGCGAATAATATCAATATGTTGCATGATTAAAAGTACCCTTCTTTAAAGCTGGACGTTTTGCTTTGCTCACTATGATTAATATGGAACTCACGACTTATGTATGGTTTGAGTTGTTGATAATACTCACTGATAATTTCTTCATCGGTGGATAGTAAGATTACTTGCGGACCTGCTTTAGGGAAGTAGTGATTCACCAATTTACTACGGTGCTTACCATCTAATCTACTAAGTGGTGTATCAATAATGGTTGGTAGTTCTTTACCTGAGGCTTCAGCTAAACCCCACAAAATGGCGATTGCTAATAGCTGCCGCTCACCTGCTGAAAGTTTAGCTGTCTCAAGAATATTGCCTGCTGCATCATAAAGTGTGATAGCAAAGCTTTCAGGGCAAATTTTTAACTGACTGATAAGCTGTGACTTACGGCCTAATGCATCAAATTTTTGCTTAACTAATGTCTGCAACCGATCGATATTTTCACTTATTAACAGTTCAGCAAAGCTTTGCAAAGTTGTTTTTAGCTTTTTAATGTGACTGCTTACTTGGATAGTCCGTTTTTGTTCGAAAGTATCTTTGTTTTGCTGCGCTAATAAATTGGTATAGCGCTGTGATAAAATATTACTCTTTATGGTTGTTTGTTCAAGTAATTGCTGTTTATGCTTGAGCTTTGTCGTGAGGGTTTTAAGAGTTGCCTCACATTCAGCTAATTCAGTAATTAAATGCTGAACTGATTCGTAATCTGGTACAGTATCTAGCTGTTGTTGAAGTAAGGCTTGTTGCTCAAGCAGTTGTTGTTGTTCTTTTTGCAAATTCTGCCGTTGTTTATCTTCTTGTGCAATTCGTCCTTCTAAACCATTAAAAATACCTATTTCCGTTTTCAAAAAACATTCGACATTAGCCAGCGCCTGTTGCTTTTGCGCTTGTTCAGCTATCACGTTATTAACGTGAAAAACGGTCAGTTCAGGTGCAGCCGTGGTTTTTAGTACATTGAGAATTTTTTCGTTATAAACACTGATTGCTTCATCCAGTATTATTGCCTGAGTTACCTCACTTTCTAGACGAATTTGCACTTTAGTTTGTTCAATCAGGTCTTTCACTAATCCCAGTGGGCCGACGCCAGCAGCCAATTTAATTTGTTCGGCTTTATTTAAGCTTATTTTAGTTTCAATAGTGCCTAACTCAAACTTGAGTTCGTCACGCTTTTCAATCAGATGGGCACCAGCATTACGTACAGCTTGACGAGCTTTATTAACAGCAATAGTGGTGCTACTAGTGTTATGTTCAATTTCAACTAGTTCTTTTTTCAAATCTGAAACTGCAGTATTACACTGACCCATTTCATTTTCGCAGGATTCTACTTTCGCAATGATGCTTTGATCCACATTGGCTGCAAGGCGTTTTTTATCCACTTGAGCAAGGTCAATTTGCAATTGTGACAGTAAGTCTAATCCTAGTAGGCTCTCAATACCAGTTCTGACTAGTTCTGATGAGCGCTGTGGATGTGCCAAGTTTTCAATTTTCTCGCCATCAAAGAAGAATAGATCCGATAAACTAAGTGGGATAAATTCGTTAACAAATTCATCCCAGTGCTGGCTTAGATGTTCGTTTAGTTCAAGATCAACATACACTTTAATTTTATCTTTTGTTTCTAAGCCTTTCACATACCAGCTACGCTCAATATCGTAACGATTAATTCTATTTTCTGTTTGATGTGTAAAGGTTAAATTTAATTTAACCTCGGCTTCTGGAGGTGAAAAATGATTTTTACAGCTGGCTAAAAATGTACTATAGGCGGTACCAGCACGGTTAGAACATCTTGCATGTTTACCGTACAACACCAACTGTATGGCATCAAGAAAAGTTGTTTTACCCCCGCCATTTAATGCACCTATTAAGATCACCGGTTTATCACGTTCCACTTCGAGGTTAATCGAGTGCTCACCTTGATAAATGCCGAAATTTATGATTTTTAATTTGTTAAATATCATCGCTAACAACCTCTGTTTCAATCAGCAATGAGCTATATCCCCGTTCCTTGACTGAACGAGTAATAATAGCAATCTGCTCATTGATAGATTCTTTTTCTCTTTCTGACAAATTTTGTGAATTATCATATTGAATTTGTAGCTCGAGCCTTTTACGTTCAAGGGCAAATTTTTTAGCCTCATCTAAAGATGCAAATGCCCCTTTTTCTAAGCTATCTGTTAATTCTGTAGCTAAATTGGCTCGCCGCAACTGGCTTTTATGTCTATTGGCAATAACCATCGCAGCACGTATTTGTTGGTACATGAGGCCTTCATCATCGTTATTTTCAGTGCAGAAGGTTTTGAGTTTATCTAACACTGTTTTGTTCAGAATAGGATGATGAGCTCGGCGTGAGCCGGGGTAAGGTTTCCCAATTATTTTTTGGTAAATTGCAGGAAGATTATCTTCTACCTCTAGTTTTTCCTCCAGCCAGATACGACGTATTTCTTCCAATTCTTCTAAAGGTAATAGTTCAAGATTTTTTACTTCTACCGGTCCCATTTCCTGCACTGCTACTTGAGCTAGCAATACTTTCTCAAGTAGTTCTTCACGAAAACTCTGTACATATGGTCCTGGAACAATATCAGCCCCATTTTTTGTTATGTGTACAGTCAACGAACCATTCATGCGGCGGAAATCACGACGAGATTTATCTCGACGTAGTTTGCTTAATTTCTTGTTATGATCGGCGTCGTTGACGTCAATTTCATTGCGAAGTGCTAATAACGGATACATCCATTCTTTTTCTTCGTCATTAGCAATCATCGCTGACATGGATTTATCTTCAGACACCATAGTACAAACATAACAACCAAATCGGCTATCACCACAGCTTTGAGTACTTTTATCGACTACGAGTGGGCACTCACCACCTTCAGTTGCTCCTTGGTACATGCCCATTAAATCTTGATTTGGGAAATTCCAAGGGTTGGAGACTGAGTTCAGATATATCCAGACATCATCATTAGTCCAGTCGGAAATAGGAGGATAGACCCAAACCCTATCCAGGGTACCATTTGCCGTTAGTCCATCTGCTCGGCGGGTGTTGGTCTCAATATTTTCATAGTGCTCCATTGTTGCCGCGCGGGTTGTGCTTTCCGCTTTGCGCGTACCTAGGACTAAAATAGCCTCGCCTCGTTTGTCGACCAAGTTATTGATAAAATTATTGGAAGGGGCAATTTTTAGACGATCAGTACACCAGCGGAATTTATAGCGTGGAGCAGGGTAGCCTTTGCCAATGAGGTTAACCCAAAACCGATCTTTGACATCAGGGGTCAGGCGATGTGGCTGAATAGGAATATCTTGCTGTTGTTTTGCTTCAACCATCCGTTCTAATGATTTTTCAACCCACATAGCAACAATAGGATTTTCTACAAGCGTATCTGTGCTAATGACATGCACGTCTTTATGACATTGACCTTCTTTTTTTAACTCTTTAAGGGCTGACCACACTAGCTGCAAGACTGCAGTTGAGTCTTTACCTCCACTGTACCCAATGACCCAAGGAATTTGATCTGATAGATATAATTTCTTGATATGGGCAATAGTGGCAGCAACAGTCGCTTTTAGGCCTTGTTTGTTAAATGCAGAGTAAGGGGGACTGCTTACAGGCAAACTCATTTCTTTATTCCTAAAAATTTATCTTCGACTTTTTGTTGCTCAACGTTTAGAGGCAGCTGCAAATGTTGTTTTAAGGCGTTTAATGTTAGCAATGCTGAATGTACGCTATGATCCATCCGACCTTTGTTAAAGCAGCGTTCTACCCATAATTTATTGGTCCGTGCCCAGTTCAAATCTTGGAATTGTTTTAATAATGGTTTCCAATCTTTATGTTCAACTAGTAGTTCTTTTCCAAAAATAGCAAAACTTTTCAACAAAATAGCGCTGAATAGCACGTAGTTTGCTCTATCTGCAGGTTTAATTTGATGGTTTTTCGCTTGTTGCCAAAGCGGTAAATTACTCGCCAGTTCATCCCAATATTCCACAGCCTTTTCTGCTTGCTGTTGCCAGTTATTTTCTGTGATATCAGGACAAAGCTCCATACACGCTGCATGAAGTGAACTATGCATAAAAAATTTGGCTGAACGTTTGCTTATACGGCTGGAAAACTCGACTACGCCATTAAAAAAAGAACTACATTCTACAACATGATTAGTCAAATTCTCCTCTGGTGTGGAACCATAGAGAACAGCGATAGATCTGTTAGCTGGAATAGGGTAGAGGTTCAAATCGCGGAAGATTTTCTGGCGTTGTTTGAGATTCTTATCAACAAAGAAAACGACAGATATCGTTTCATCACCCAGAGCGGGGTCTTCCTCTAACGCCTGCTGAATAGCAGCACTTCTGTGCTGGCCATCAGTCAGATAAAATTCTGCGTCCTCATCGACCACAAGGTTGCCAATCTTGCTTCCATGACCTTCTGCTGCAATAGGCTCAAAGTAAGTTTGCCCCTCAATGCATGCAGTGATCGCTGAAAAAGTGTAATCATGTCGATTGCTGTGAATATAGCGAGCAATCTGTGGAATACGGCTATGGTTCAATACTCGCTGAGCTTTGTCACTTTCTGCAAGCATAGATTCATCCAAAGTGAAAATCTTTTTGAGTCTTTTTAGCGGGCACATCACAATGTAGTATTCGTGCCCAGCCTGAATTCCTCGAATCGCGGGGAAACTGATTCCAGATACGATGTGGTTCACTAATGTCCTTCCTCTATGCTACAGCTTGCATTTTGTTCGAACGAAAAAATTAACTTGTTCGTACGTACATGTAGTGGCATCGTAACAAAATCTTTGAATGATGTCTTTAGCTTTTTGGAGTCAACCAAATGACTGTCTATCTTGATTACAGTGCCACTACCCCAGTCCTCCCTGAGGTAGCTGATCTTGTTCATAATGTGATGCTAGAAGAGTACGGTAATGCGGGAAGCCGTACGCATGAGTATGGGCTTAATGCCAAAAGAATGGTTGAGTTTGCGCGAACACAGGTCGCAACCGTAGTAAACGCAGATAAAACTGAAGTTATTTTTACAAGCGGCGCGACGGAGAGCAATAATATTGTCATTCTTGGTTTGCGCGAATTTGCCGAGAAAACTAATAAAAAACATATCATTACAAGTAAAATTGAACATAAGGCAATATTGGAGCCAGTTAATTACCTGGAACAACAAGGTTTTGACGTGACTTATCTTGATGTCACGCCAGATGGTCAGATTAATATTGAACAATTAAAAGCCTCATTGCGGGATGATACTGTGCTTGTGTCGATTATGCATATTAATAATGAGACAGGTGTAATTCAGCCAATTAATGAGATATGTCATATTCTGAGTGTGCATAATGCATATTTTCACGTTGATGCAGCACAGAGTTTTGGAAAGTATCCATTCGATCTTGAAAATAAACGCATTGATTTTATTAGCATTAGTGGTCACAAAATTTATGCTCCTAAAGGAGTTGGTGCTCTTATTATGCGGCGTCGAGGATATACCAAATCTCCTTTGGTACCTATATATTACGGAGGCGGGCAGGAAAAGGGATTAAGACCAGGAACTTTGGCTACACCATTAGTAGCAGGTTTAGGACTAGCTTGTGAAATCGCAACTAAAAATTCAAGTGAATGGATTAAAGAGGTTGCAGTATTAAAATATGAATTTACCGCTATGATCACTGAACTTGGGGCCGTAATCAATGGAACTAATACTTCACCTTACGTATTAAATTTTTCCATCCCTGGAATTAACTCTGAAGCAGCAATAGTGCAACTAAAAGGAATTATTGCAGTTTCAAACGGGTCAGCTTGCACTTCTAATAGTTATACTCCATCTCATGTGTTAGTCGCGATGGGAATAGATGAAGAGAGGATAAATGGTGCTATTAGAGTTTCCTTTGGCGCTTGTACTAAAAAAATTCCTTATAGAGACATTCAAAATCAGTTAAAAAAATTACTGTAATTTTTCGTTGAGATTTTTATTTAGTGATATTTTATATAAAAAGGGTGGTTTTTGTCAGATTAAACGATGCTCGCTCTATATTTTAATTTGGGATACTTATTACTAAATATCCCCCCATGTAATTTAATGAGCGTCTAATGTGCCATACTTGTTTAAGAACAGTTGGAAATGCAAGCACCTCATTGATTTTATAAATTCGTTTCGTTTAGCAAATTTCAAAAACAGGTTGATGATTACGATAGAATTGTTCAATCCCGTACTGCCGAAGTTGTTCAAGCCAACGCTCTGCAGCGGTACGGCTAATACCTAACTCAATTGCTGCTTCTCGTAGTAACAAAAATTCAGTACGTAAAGTGGTTGGCATAATTCCAGGATCGTCGGTATTGACCAATACTCTTATTGGGCCACGGCGCAGCCCCCATCGATTGTATTTTTCGCCAGCCAACAGTACTGATTCATCTGGTGGATTCCAGCGAAAAATCGGATGCTCGGAATGCTTATTGAACCGTGCAATATAAACATTTGATGTTGGGTTAGTTTCTATAATTAACCCCATCCTATCATACTGGTCTAGTAAATAGTCTTGAAGGGCAAGCATAAATTCTTGTTCTTCTGGGGTTTCAACATCTTCAAGAATTTGAGGGCTTTTCTTCTTATGCACTGTGCCCACCCCTTGTAAATGACTCTTTTGTGCTTGCCATGTATCTCCTGAACGTACAATCACAAGCGGCAACTCTGTACCCGCTTTGATATGACGGTGCCTGTTAAAATATAACTCAGCCACCTGACTCCCACTATTCAGTTCCGATAAATCCGGTAGTACGCATCGTTCTTCTGGTTGAAACGGAGTGATCGCTTGTGCTTGGTTGAATTGATAATAACAATTTCTTCTTAGCAACCAAGCGCGGAAAAGCATTTCTGGATCTTGTTTCTCATAGTTATTTAACCCCGCACCTACTTCCGGTTCCATCAAGTTCGGAGTAACATTCCAGCGTGTAAAAGGGAAGAACCGTGAGATACGTCTCTCCAAGGATGACTGCACTTGTTGTGCTAACGGTAATTTTCCACTGAGAGTAACTGAGTAATGCCATAGCCAGACTAAGTTATCAATATGTTCATCCACACGAAGTACCATTTCACCTTGACGTTCTATCCACCAAGCGGGTTCAATTCCGAGTGCAAGAGCATGGCCTAAACGGTCGCCGTCACGCATTTCACAAAAATGTACCGTCTCATCTATATGACGCATGCCTGATGCCGGATGTGCATAATCTTCTCCTGCATGGATGCTTAAATGAAAACCTATTGATGCACGCTCAGTATCAGGGCGTTTAATAAACCCACGCCGTAACCAGCGTATAACTGGTGAGAACCACTCAATATGAATATGATTTTCATCACCAGCTACGTCCAACCCACGAAACCAGCGGCTCGGTTGAAAATGGAAATTTGGGTTAACATGCCCCAGCATAAACTCGGCTTTATTCCAGCTAGCGGTATTATCAATTCTTCGCGTTAAATGGCGTGTTTCTTTCCAGAGCTTTGTCATGTCAGGCATCGGCATTAATCCAGGTTTACTGCCTAATGCCGTACGAGAAAAGTGTCCGCAAAAATGCCATCGTTCAAGCATCTGGATATATATTAATGCCTGTGCATCAGGAATGATTTCATGCTCGCCAAAAATATAGGGAGGCTGAGGAAGAACGTTACGCGTATAGTTGACCAACTCGTTAGAGATCCCAACTGCAAAATTCGGGCTAAATGTAGTTGGTTTTGACTTAATTTCAGCAACATCACCATTGAAAGCTAAAACCTGCTTAACACTATCTTTTACTATTGGCTTGCCTCTGTTTAACGGTCCGCTTGAGTAATCCCTCACAAAGCGAGTTAATCCTTGCCCATCCATTATCAGACGGCGGCGAAAATCATTAAGGGTCTGAAACCAGCATAGAATCGCTACTCTTATACGGGGGGAGGTTGTAGGGAAGCGGTAGCAACGGCTAAAATAAAGTTGCAACCATAACCAACGATCGGAACCATCGCTCAACATTTCCTTTGCGAACTGACCGCGGAGCCATCCAGGAGAACCGACTACATCACTAGCATGGTTATGAGACATTAATATCCAATCGGGCAGGCGCGGAGGGGATATTAAGTTGTCTAAAACATTTATACTACAGTTCCATTTTACCGACCAAGGGTATAATACCTCAGTAGTTTTTTCTGGCGATGCTAACTCTTCATTTTTTTCTATTTGATCACTGAGTAGAAAGCAAAGAATGTGCCTGAGTCTAAGAAGTAAATCTTTGAGTATAATAGTCTGCTGTTGGTGCCAGAATGGGGGATGTTCATCACGATGAATCTGCAAAAGAGAACTCGATAATAGATAATGATCTAGAATTGCGCTATCAGGAGTGAGGCCTCCGTAATGAGCATGGCCTTCTGCAAAGGGTAATGCAGGATTGCCTTGTGGAGCAAAAAATGAGTTTTGTCCTGTTACAATTCGTTGGATATCTTTAGCTGATGGTGACTCATTGCTTTCCAGCCAAGTGCTCAAATGCCATGCAACCAGTAATGTTGGATCTAGTTCTGCAGCTAAGCGTACATAACCTTGGACCTCAGTTTCGCGATAGCAAATTACATCACCATTACGCCTCATCAGACGGTCAAACAATTCCCCTAACCAGGGTAACTCTGGCTTAACGAACAAATCTCCATCGCATAGTTTTTGCATCAGTTGATTTATATCATTAAGACGATAGCGTCTTGGATAGCGTTTATCTACGCTCTCAACTAACAACTGATAACAAGTATTCTGTAATTCCTCCCAAGCTAAAGTATCGTGGACACCCGCGGGCTGCTGCATAAACTGCCAAAGTTTCGCGGATAGCAGGTCACTGCCGAAGAAACATCCGGCAGAATGTTCGGAAAGTGAACGCTGTAGCATTAGCTTTCAGCCTCTTTCATATCGATAATAGTCTGTACGCGAGCTGTTAGCTTATAGTTAGGATATAAACTTTCCATCTTACGGAGTAATGATTTATATACTTTCGGGGGAAAATTATTCAATGCTTCGGATATTCTTTTATCCGTTAATCGAAAATCCTCTTCAAGCCCTAGTTGATTACGCAGCCAGATTCGTGCATCTCGGGGGATACTATCATTTTTGCTGAAAATCTGACTCTTGATTTCCTCATTCGAGGAAGTTACGTTATCTTTAGCAACTTCAGTTAAGATTGAAAGTGCCTCATCAATCCATCTCCGAATAGGATGATCGGCAAGGAAATAACTTGCTGTACGTGTACTTGCCCCATATTTGTTTTTTTCGGGTGCGTTTTGGCCTTGCCTCACTACAAAGGGTCCAAGGTTGACGTTGAAATGATCATTGCTTTTTTCAAAGTTACGCGTTTTGTTTAAATTAACTGTTGCCACGATCTCTGGCAGGCCGAAAAGGCGGCCTTTCTCGAAGCTACCAAAAGCCGACCACGTGGCATAAAAGGCCCGGCCAACTGTTTCTATAACATTCTTTAGGTCTCCGAAACCATGATCTAAATTTTTTGAATTTGCAAACTGGCTGTAGACTTTATTAAATACCTTATAAACTATCCAAGGAGAGAAACGTCGGTTTTTAAGTCCATGTCTGTCGCGCCATTGCACAATTTCACGGTGTAATTCAGCTAGCTGCTCATCCTGTAAAAGTGCGATTGTGGTTGGTCTGTTTTCAATGCCGTTCTCTTCATCATCTACGGACAAGCTTGAGCTATCACCCGCAGAAACTGTTTTAGTGGGTGCCAGCGCACTGGCTGAAAAAAACGATGCGTTCTGTGCAATACGCTGCATATCAGCAAAGCTAATCTCGCTGACTAAGCTGGCTATAATAATCTCGAAGATTCGGCCAATATTAAGCATGAAGGACTGCTTCGCAGTATTATAAAAATTGTACTGCATTGATAGAGAAGCTAAGAGAATAGCCTTCTCTCCTATTTTATCTTCTGATAGTTCTCTCGGCAGACTTTCCCAATACTTCCAGTTTACTCCTGAAATTATACCCACTTCAGCAATCGGGTAGGGAAGTATAGTGTTGCGAGACTTAAGGCTGGTAAACCAACTTTCTGGTAGGCTGCCTTGTAGGCGATCTATCCATTCCGAGAAATCATTGTTTTTATCAAACTGCTCAAATTCTCGATGACTTTGTAACAAAGGTTGGAACAATGGAGTATCAAATATACTTTTCTGCCTGTCAATTTCGCTTTTGGATAATGAATGCCAGTGACGGTATGCCATTAGTACTAGATATACCGCTCCTGCATTGGCTTCAAAGCGGAAATAGTCAAGCAGCGTTTGCTCCCATTCAGAGGTTTGAATATTATCAAGCATCTTTACCTCGGAAGCAGGTTGTTGCTCCAGTTCACGAGCAAATTGCTGGTAGGCTTGGGTGTAGTCTCGGTCTTTTGCTCGCTGGCTCTGCTGATTATATTCAATGTGAAACTTCTCAATCGCTGTTGGCACTACATCAGGCATCTGCCACAAGCGACGCATCTGAAGTTCATTAGTCGCGAGCCTAATCGTCGAGGGGAGTTCAGGAATTAGTTTTCCACATTGGTTAATAAGTTGCGTTAAGGCGCGAATTGAAGGTACTGGCAAAGGCAACAAGCTTCCCTCCAATCCATTTACCGGGCCAGTAATAAATATTTGCAGCCAGCTGTAAAACACATTGAGTGAGATTGCCTTATTGCCCTCATGTCGCAATTCTATCGATTGGTCTCGCAGGTATTCTTCTACATCGGGCATCACCAAGCGGCGAGGCAAAGGTAATAGTTTTCTCTGATATTCTGTAGCGAGGTCCTGAGCTTTTATTAAAGCTTGTCGTGACTGATATGCAGAGTCTTTCGTTAAGCGACCATGGAAGTCACGCCAGGTAACTTCATTATAGAGGCTGCGATCACCACTCACTACTGGAAGTACATAAGGGGTGGTTAGATAACGTCGAATAATCTCGAGATTTTCAAATGCTCTGTTAAGGGAAGTATCAACATCATCAATAGGGAGGACCAGCAGCTTTTTACCTAAGAGGTCGAGTGTCGCTTTAAAAAATGTCTGTACACAGTCGGCTAAGTGTCGGTTGCCAAATAAAGCACGTAACTTATCCATTCCATAATCAGTACGTTGGTTTTCTACCGATGCTAGTGCATGAGCTAATGCTTCAAGGCACTTATTTAATTTCTGGCTTTTTTCCGGGAACTGACTTTGAGCAAGTTTGACTTCCTTATCTGAAAGCAAAGCTGCCACGATGATATGCAAGAATAACGACTCACTTTCTTCTAGCAGCGTTGGGTCAACTGGCTCCAAAATATGGATATCATTCAATATGCCAGGGTGTTGCTGATCGTTCTTAAGATAAAGTTTAAGGTTAACCAGTACTGAGGTTTTACCCGTCCCTCTAGAACCATCGATTGAGACCGCATTGTGACTACGTATCGAGTTAAGATCGCAAGAGGCAGGTGTATCGGAGATTTTCTTCAGTGCTTCGATAATAAAACCCGCTAGTTTTTGGTAGACAGGGAGAGGTAGTAACGATTGATTATCTTGCAAAATAGCCGATTCAGTAGCATCTAAAGGAATATAACGTGCAGAAGGCATAAGTATGAGTTCCCTATCATCGTAACTAGTTTATTTACTAAAATCATACTCCTTTTTTTTGCGAAAATGAAAGGCCTAGATGAGTGTTTTATAACAGGGCATTTAAGTGCTTTTTTAAGGTGAACTAGTAGAACATAATTACTTTACATTACTATGTGTAGTGGGTTTTTGTGGGTAATGGAGAAAATATTTTCCCATAAATAACTAATGTTCTCTTCAGTGCTGCCGATAAGAACTGTTTTTGCATAGTCAACATGGCCATTTTTTATTGCAAATTTTATTTTCCCTTAAGTCGTTGTGAATCGAAGAGAAATTGTATTTTATTTATAGGTAGAGTTCTGATTTTTATTTTAGAGTCTATTTTAATCTCCTTTATATATTAGATGCAAGGTGTTGGTATTCTCGGGAGGGGGTTTATGTCGAAATAATATAGTAAATTTAACTTGAATCTATGTGTTGATCCTTTCCCAATATCGGTACCAGGAAAAATCAGAGATTCCGGCCTGTTGATCTCTTCCCAATATCGGTGCCAGGATAAATCAGAGAGCCGGGCCTGTTTGCAGGCTTCGGATAAATTCTGCCGGAGTCTGGTTATTTAACGAGGAATGTGGCCGGTACTGGTTATATTCCTGCCGCCAGTGCTCTTCCAGTGACAGGAACCAGTGCACGTTCAGACATTCATCACGCAGGCTGCCGTTAAATGACTCAACCAGGGCGTTATCTGTGGGCTTCCCGGGGCGTGAGACGTCCATCGTTTCCCGGTTTTCATACGCCCAGCGATCCAGCGTTTTCGAGATGAATTCGCTGCCGTTGTTCGTCTGTAGCCGCTGTGGTACACGCTGCTGTGTCTGCCTGATCCGTTCCATCGCGGCGACCACATCGTCACCGCGAAGCTCCTGTCCTACCTCGATCGCCACGCATTCACGACTAAAATTATCGACTACAGTCAGGGCACGGATCCGGCGTCCGTTGAACAGATTATCAGCAACGAAATCCCTGCTCCAGCACTGATCCACAGCGGTCAAAGCCGGGCGGATGCACCTGTGCCTGGCCGTCACGTGCCGGCGCGGGCGTTTTGACTGCAGGTTCAGCCCTTCCAGACAGTAAATCCGATGAGTTTTCTTGTTGTTAACCAGCCACCCCTCGCGCCGCAGCAGGATATGGATCCGCTGCACACCGTAACGAATGCGGGTTTCTGCAATCTCCCGTGTCCGGTGTCAGTTTTACCTGGCGGACTTTACCCGGTACCACGACCAGTTTAAGTTCGCCACTGTTGAGATCCTGCTGCGGAGCCAGCACGCGGGTAGTGATGTAGCCGTGATCCACCAGGCGGTTTTGCAACGTGCTCATCAGCAGGTTAATGCCTTTCCCGCCCAGACAGTGGCCCAGGGCCTGATTACTGATGTGCTGTAACGGCAACCAGTGTGGCAGGGTGTCTGTGCCAGAAAGCGTGACCTGCGAAATTGTAAAGCACGGAGTTTCCTGCGGGAAAATGATGCGACCAAAACTGCCAGAAGGCGGAGAAAGGCGAACGTCAGGTGCGTTGGGGGTCAGGCGTTGCTCTAATGCCCGCTGTTGTTCCTGCTGATGAATAAGCTGCCGGTCACCGGCGGTCAGGGCACGTTCAGGGTTATTCCCCGCAACATTTGGCACCGCTGAGTTAATCAGGGGGGCAGGGATCTCGGGGGCGGCAAACAAAGGCAATGACCATAACGCCAGCAGGGCAAAATATGGGCGGCGACGCGTTAGAGTAGCAGGGTAAATCACAACATGTCCTTATGTATGGAACGCAAAAACATCCCTTTACGTATTACTTATTTTCATAAATTTACACTTCCCGTACAAAATATCAATGAAATGGTCAGGGACTATACAAAAAATTTTAGAATTGAGATTAGTCGACCATTTCCCCCATTCGTGCGGAGACCGGGCACCACACTGATCCCTGGTAATGTAAGCACTGAGGATTATGAAAAGGACCCGCCGTGAGGGCGGAGAATTTCTACCGGAATGAGGTATTTTCAGGAAGGCGATTCTAGAAAAAGAGGTTGAGTTTGCGAACCGGTAACAAGCGTTTTCTCTACTGCTTAGTTTGTAACCTAACCAGATGTGGGGTCTCATTCCGTTCAGGGACCACGAGTCGGCCAATTAAAGAAGCGTAAGAATTAATTTCAACAGGAAAACACCATCGCTGATACTGCTTATCCCGCGAGCCAGACTGACCTTAGATATCCTGTGCCTGAACGTCACTTTAAGCCCAGATTGGTCATACGCATGATTACGGTACAACCCCAAAAAATGACGGGTCTCCCGGAGCGCATGACGATACAGAAATAAACGAACCGCTTTATTTGACTTCAGCTCCGCCAGGCGAATTATTTCAGCAATCACATCGATATAGCTGTGTGCACGGACATCATAGTAGTCAGGACGATGGGTGATCGAGGCGGCATTGATCCTGTAGGTATAGTCTTTGATGTCCGGCAAATAAAACCGAGCATTACCTATCGCCAGGTTCACGGTCCAGAGAATATCTTTGTGACTTTTACCTGTCTGAAAATGCAGCGCGTTGTCTCTAACGTAGGATGACCTGACAATCTGCAGCCACAGGTAGTGCGGCCATTCCCGGTGCGTCACGCAGTGGCGTATCCACTCATGTCCGGATAAGGATTGTCCGTAAGGTTGCCTGGTGTGTACGGGCGTTCTGGAAGTTCCTGAACCCGTGCGCCAGGCATTGAAGATCACCACATCAGCCTGAGTTGCCAGTGCGGTCTGCCAGCGTGCAAAGATGAATCCGTCTTCAACGTCATCGTCCGCATCGAGGAAGATCACCCATTCGCCACGATGGATATCCAGTGCGGCATTTCGAGCAGCGTAGACGCCCTGATTTTCCTGCTCAATGAGGATGAGCCGGTTGTCGCAGATATCCCGGATAAGATTGCCGGTACCATCAGTGGAACCGTCGTTAACGATAATGAGTTCAATAGCGACACGGGTTTCCCTAAGGATCTTGCTGATGAGGTGACTGATGGTCTCTGCCGCGTTATAGACAGGAATGATGACGCTGACCTCGATTACGGCCTGCCGGTCTTGCTGAATGAGCGCCATTTAATCATTGTGCCTTTGGACTGGGATTTCTCTTCTTTCTCGAATTTCCAATTGAATGTCATATATGCATTCCTCGCAGAGCTCTTTATCCAGTGCGAATAACCGTTCGATGAAGTTTCTTTTTTTATTACATCGGGTGCATCTTTTCATGTTCATCTCTTCGCGGCTGCATCGTTCGAGCAAGGTGGCCTGGTGTTGGCGTACTAATCTGATGCTAAGGAATTACCTGAGGGACGATTAGTTTCTGACCCCCTGCAGTGATGACGTAGCAAGCCCCACAGCGGTAATACGCTGTGATTCAAAGCTTTTTACAGCCACCAATGAAATCCAAGGATAACCAGACAGGTTGTTGGAAAGATAATCGTTTTGATAGATCGATAATTGGATTTCGATCGTTATCGCCGATCGATGTGGGCAGGATATCGATAATGGATAGGTATTCCTTGCCCCGCGATGTGGAATGCCCCAACTAAGTCTGGTAAGAAATACCTAATCGAGAAAAAGATTTTTAAAATCATGAGCATGAAAGCCTGCATTTTCGATTTTTGACCAATGTGTTCAGAATCCGAGGTTCAACATGCAACGCATCTATTGGTGCATAACTCAGTTCAGCACTGTTTAAAGGAATATTACCTGCTACATCAACGCTATTGCACCATCAGCCCATTAACGGACGAGTAGGGCTGTTAGCCGAATGCGGAGCCGGAACAGCTAAAGGGGATACAAAAAAGAGGTATGCGTTCACTAAGCCGGTTTATTTCTAAATATTTCTAAAATAATGTTTTAGTAGGGCTGCTATTCAGCAGCATTCATCTTATTTAGGTAATTTTGCGGAAATTACTTGGTGTAATTCTCTAAAAAACACTTGGATTGGCATATTTATTAATCTTTCCCATGACTCTCTTTTTACATATTTTGCAATGTCATTAGCCCGTTAATTGCTAAAGGTGGATCATTCCTCAGCCGATATGTGTTGAATGTTAAACAATACTTCAACGCTGTAGCGGCACCTGACGCGCAAGATTGAGAGCGGAAAGGGCAGCAAGTCGGCGAGAGAAAACGCCCGGATATGGAAATCATAAGCCTTGTTAATCGTTTTCGACATTTCAAACACCGGAAAGTTAGACTTTTAGCGTCGTTATACTTACTGGTTGCTTTTGCCGTGCAGGCCGCGCCGCTCAGCCCCGCCGACCGCGACAGTATCGAACAGCAGCAGCGGCAACTTCTGCAGCAGAACCAGCAACAGCGTCAGGAACTGGAGCGCAGCACACCGATAACACCCGCTCCGCAAACTCCCGTACACTCCGGCGGCCCGTGCTTCGATATTCACGACATTACCCTCAGCGGCGCAGACCATATGCCCGCGCGCATCCGGCAAAAACTCACTCAACCCTATCTGCAACAGTGCCTCGGCATTGGCCAGATTAATGCCCTGGTGAAACAGGTCTCCGACTGGTATATCGGCCAGGGCTATATCACCAGCCGCGCGTTTCTCACTGAACAGGATTTGTCTTCCGGCACGCTCAGCCTGACAGTGATGGAAGGCAAACTCGAAGCCATCAAAATGGAAAACCAGCGCGGCGCAATGCTGGCGATGGCGTTTCCGGGGCTGACCGGCAACATCCTTAACCTGCGCGATATCGAGCAGGGGATGGAGCAGATTAACCGGCTGCGCAAAACGCCGGTGCAGATTGAAATCCAGCCCGGCAGCCAGCCGGGATACTCCATCGTCAACCTCACCTCAAAGCCTGAGTTTCCCCTGCAGGCCAGCGCCGGTTTTGATAACTCAGGGCAAAAAAGCACCGGCACCGGACAGGTCAGCGGCTCGCTGACGGGTAATAACCTGCTCGGGCTGGCGGACCAGTGGTTTGTCAGCGCGTCACGCAGCAGCGACGGCGCAAGCGACCACGACGCGAAAAGCGTGCAGGCGGGCGTTAATCTGCCTTACGGCTACTGGCTGTTCGATTACAACTACAGCTACAGCGACTACCTGAGCACGATTGAATCGCAGGGCTATCTGTGGCGCTCCACCGGCGACAGCCAGGCGCACCGCTTCACCCTTTCCCGCGTACTGTTTCGCAACGGCGACATGAAAACCGCCGCCAGCCTCGGGCTGACGCACCGCCTCAACCGAAATTATCTCAACGACGCCCCGCTGGAAAGCAGCACCCGCAGCCTGACCAGCTGGACCGCCGGTATCAATCACAGCCAGAAACTGTGGGGCGGATACGCCACGCTTAACCCGGCGTTCAGCCGTGGCGTGCCGTGGTTTGGCGGCGAAAGCGATGAAGATAAAAATTCGGATGCCCCGCGCGCGGAGTTCTCCAAATGGACGCTGTCCACCAGCTATTACCGGCCTGTCACCCAACGCATTACCTGGCTGACCAGCGCCTACGGCCAGTGGGGCGATGACCGTCTTTACGGCAGCGAGCGTCTGACGATTGGGGGCGAAAGCTCGGTGCGGGGGTTCAAGGAGCAATACCTCTCCGGCGACAACGGCGGCTACTGGCGTAATGAGCTGGACACTCAACTGTTCGCCATGCCGGGGCTCGGACAAATCAGCAGCGTAACGGCCCTCGATGGCGGCTACCTGCAACGCAGCAATCACGACACCAATGCGTCCGGCACTCTGTGGGGCGCGGCGGTCGGGCTTGCCAGTACCAACGCACATTTCTCCAGCCAGTTTACCGTCGGCTGGCCGTTGAGCTATCCGTACTCACTGGCACCGGATCGCGTCACGGTCTACTACCGCATCGGCTTTGCACTTTAGCGTTGTACCTCTACATAAGAGAGAAGGAATTCGGCGATGAAATCGATCACAGAGCAACCGGTCGCGTTATGGCGTAAAGCGCTGGCCTACGGGCTGATGGGATGGCTGATCTGGCAACCGGTGATGCCCGCATTTGCGGCGGGTATCACGGTAGCCGAAGGCAACACCCGCACCGATCAGGCGGGTAACGGCGTGCCGGTGGTGAACATCGCCACCCCGAATCAGGCCGGGATTTCGCATAACAAATATAACGATTTCAACGTCGGCCAGCAGGGCCTCATTCTCAACAACGCCACCGGCAAACTGACCCAGACTCAGCTGGGCGGGCTGATCCAGAACAACCCCAATCTTACGGCAGGTCAGGAAGCGAAGGGCATCATTAACGAAGTGGTGTCAGCGAACCCTTCACAGCTTAATGGTTACATGGAAGTCGCCGGTAAAGCGGCGAACGTCATGGTCGCCAACCCCTACGGCATCACCTGTAACGGCTGCGGCTTCCTCAATACCCCGAACGCCACGCTGACCACCGGCAGGCCGGTGCTGAACGCGGACGGTTCGCTGCAATCCCTCGAGGTCACGCAGGGTGCGATTACGGTTGAAGGTCAGGGGCTGGATGCCCGCACGAGCGATTCTTTTTCACTGATTTCCCGCGCCGCGCAGATTAACGCCGGGCTGTATGCCAGAGACCTTAACGTCACCTTAGGTGCCAATCACGTCGATGCGCAGGGCAATGCCACGCCGATATCCGGCGCAAGCGTACCGGCGGTGGCGATTGACACCGGCGCACTCGGCGGTATGTACGCCAACCGCATTCATCTGGTTTCCAGCGACAAAGGTGTGGGGGTCAACCTCGGCAACCTGAACGCCTCGGTCGGCGATATGCAGATTGATGCCAGCGGCAGGCTGACGCTGAGTAATGCGACCGCCACCGGCAAGCTGACGGCGAATGCGCAGGCCATCGCCCTTAACGGCACCCAGCAGTCGGGCAGCGATATGGTGCTCAACAGTCAGGGACAACTGGCCGTTCAGGGGAGTCAGGTGACCAGCGGCGGCAATATGACGCTGGCCGCTGACCAGCTCAATTCAGGCAATACCGCGCAGGTGTCTGCGGCAGGCAATATTCATACTACCGCCGGTAATGGCAGCCTGTGGCAGGGCAAGCTGACGGCGGGGAAAGATCTCCAACTGAACGCCGGGGATCTGACCAATAACGGGCTGATCGCCGCAAACGGAAACGCCCGTATCACCACGCAGCGGCTGACCAATACCGGCACGCTGCAGGCACAGGGGACGCAAGATCTTCAGGCGACAACGCTGGATAACAGCGGGGTGGTGCAGGCCAGCGGAGCCCTGACCCTCACCGCCGGAGAGACGCAGCTTGGCGGATTGCTGTCGACTGACAACCAACTGACCGGGCGTTTCGGACAGCTTTCCACCCTCGCAGGGTCGCAGATTCAGTCCGGTAATGATGCGGATATCGGCGTGCAGGGCAGTGCGATGCTCGGCGGTAACGTCCGCGCCGGACAAAACCTGCGGCTCAGCAGCGGCTCACTGAGTTCGGCCAGCAGCGCTAAGCTTTACGCCGTCGGGAATGTGCAGGCGGAGGCGGGCAATAACGGTGTGTGGAACGGCAGCCTGACGGCGGGCGGCAATCTGGGCATCAGTGCGGGCGACATGACCAACAACGGCACGCTGGCCGCCAGCGGCAACACGCAGCTAACCACGCAAAAACTGACCAACGGCGGGCTGATCCAGGCGCAGGACACACAGACCCTGAACGCCAGCGAACTGAACAACAGCGGCAAAATGCAGTCCGGCGGCGCGCAAGATATCACTGCCAATACCCTCAGTAATCAGGGGCTGATCGGTTCGCAGCAGGGGCTGGGTTTACAGGTTGCTGACCAGATGACCGTAGGTGAACAAGGCTCGCTGTTTGCCGGTGACCGGCTGAACATCGGCGGCGGTCAGATGAACGTGGACGGTACACTGACCGGCAAAAATGGCCTGACGCTCAACAGCACTTCCCTGAACGCCGGGAAAAATTCGCTGATCACCAGCCTCGGGGATATTCAGCTCAATGCTGCGCAGCAGGCGCTCAACGGCCAGCTGTCGACCACCGGCAACGTGGGCCTGAACGCTACGGATCTGTCCGTCGGGGCGCTGGGTTCCGTTCACAGCGATAAAGATTTATCCCTGACGGCAACCGGCAGCGCCATGCTGGCCGGTGCGCTCGACGGCAACACGCTGAAAGCCGGTGGCGGCACATTGCAGGTGTCCGGCACCGGTTCGCTGGCCTCCACGGGAGATATGCAGTTATCCGCCCGCCAGCAGCAGCTCAACGGCACCACCAGCGCGGGCAATACTCTTTCGATCACCGCTGACCGGCTGAATGCCGCGCAGGGCGGTAAAACCTCGGCGCAAAATGACGTGCAGGCCACGGTTGCCAGCGACGGCCAGTGGTCCGGCAGCCTGATTGCCGGGCGTGACCTGAACTTTACCGCACACGATTTCAGCAACGGCGGCACGCTGGCCGCCAACCGCAACGGGCAGTTCAGCTTCGGCACCCTGACCAGTAACGGCCTGCTGCAGTCCCTCGGCACGCAGCAGCTTGACGGCGACACCTTCAATAACAACGGCACGGCGCAGTCCGGCGGTGACCAGACGCTGACCCTGAATCAGCTCAATAATCAGGGGCTGACCGGCACCCGCAGCGACTTAGCGCTGACCGTGCGGGATGGCGTGACCAATGGTGATGCGGCAACCTTACTGGCTGATGGTCAGTTGACGCTCAACACCGCCCAGGCAGATCTGGGCGGCACGCTGACCGGCACGCAGGGTGCAACACTTAACGCCACCGCGCTGACCACCCGCGCCGGATCGGTACAGTCCAGCCAGGGCGATGTGAACCTCAGTGCGGATACCGCGAACTTAAAGGGTTTTCTCTCCGCAGATGGTAACGCGGCGCTGACCACGCAACAGCTCACCACCGGCAACGGCTCGCAGACGCAGGGTAAAAACGCGCTGGGGATCAGTGCGTCTGAAAAAGCCGATCTGGCCGGGAAACTGGTGACACCGGGCACGCTGACGGTTCAGGCCGGTACGCTGACCAACGGCGCGGCGCTGGGTGCGGACAATGTTGATATCACGGTCACCTCGCTGACCAACAGCGGTGCCATCACCGCCGACGACGGCCTGCATGTGAAAGCCGGTACGTTGCAGCAGCAAGGCAGCCTGTCTGCGCAGAACCAGATGACGCTGGAAGGCCAGACGCTGGTCAATCAGGGCAACGTGTCGGGCGGTAACGTCGGCGTGAATGTCACCGGCAGTCTGACCAATCAGGGCACCGGCGTGATATCTGCGGGTAACGGCCTGACCGTGACGGCACCGGTTGTGACCAACAACGGCCAGCTTCTGGCACAAACGGTCGGCGTGAATGCTACAGGTATCAGCAACAACGGGCTGATGCAGGGCAACGGCGGTACCACGCTCACCGCCACTACCTTAACCAACGGTGCGCAGGGGCAGGTATTGTCCGGCGGCACGCTGGGTGTGCAGGCAGGCGATACCCAAAATCAGGGCAGGCTACAGGGCAGCCAGCTTACTCTGACCGGCAACAGCCTGACCAACGGCGGCACGGCATTAGGCACGAATGGCCTGAACGCGCAGATGCAGGGTGACCTCAATAACGGCGGCAGCCTGCTCTCATCCGGTAACGTCACGGTGAACGCCGCCACGCTGGAAAACAGTGGCCAGTTGCTCAGCGATAAAACCGCCACGGTGACGGCTGACCACGTCAGCAACACAGGGCAGATACAGGGCGACACGCTGGCGCTTACGGCGAACAACGCGGACAACAGCGGCAACCTGATTGGCCTGAAGGGCCTGACGGCGCAACTGCAGCAGGATTTAACCAACGCCACGTCCGGCAAGATGCTGACGCAGGGCGCACTCACCGTCACCGCCGCGCACGTCACCAACAACGGCAACTGGCAGGCCGACAGCGCCGATTTACACGGCGGTCAGTTAGATCTTAACGGCGCGATCCAGACCGCCTCACGCGCGGAGCTTACTCTTACCGGTGCGCTCAACACGCAGGCGCAGGGCAAAATCATCTCAACCGGTCTGGCTATTTTGCAGGCGGCGAACCTGAATAATCAGGGGAACTGGTCGGCGGATAATCTCACCCTGACCGGCGGTGCGCTGACCAGCAGCGGCGGCATCAGCGGTGTCAGCGCGCTTGCGGCCACGCTCAGCGGGCAACTTCAGGTTCAGCAGGGCGGCACATTACTCAGCGGCGGCACCGCCACGCTGAACGCCGGGAATATTGCTAACAGCGGCACTCTTCAGGCCGGTAACCTGACGCTCACCACCAACAGTATTAGCAACACCGGGCAGTTACAGGGCCAGCAAAGCCTGCAGGGTACGGTACAAAACGGCATCACCAACCTGAGCGGCGGCACCGTACGCAGTCAGGGGACGTTAGATTTGGGCGCACAGACGCTGCTCAATCAGGGCCAGATGCAGGGCGACGGCGTCACTCATCTGACCCTCACCGGTAATCTCAACAACCAGGGCACCTTACTGACCGGCGGCAGGCTGACAGTGTCTGCACCGGTGCTGACCAACAGCGGCACGCTGCAGGCACAGGGCCTCACCATGACCGGCGGCACGCTCAACAACAGCGGTACGCTGACCGGACAGGGCGACAGCGCACTGAACGTCACGCAGATGACCAATCAGGGCCAGCTTCAGGGCGACCGGCTGACGCTTACCGGTAACGAACTGCATAACACCGGCACAGTATTGGGCAGCCAGTCACTGGGGCTTAACGTTCAGAACGCCGACAACCAGGCGGGCGGCAGACTTTACAGCGCAGGCAACCTGACGCTGGTGACACCGGTGCTGAATCAGGCGGGCAGCCTGCTGGCGCTGGGGGATATGACGCTGCAACTCGGTTCGGGCTTCACCCAGACCGGCACGCTGGCAGCGGGGCAGAACCTCAACCTCAGCACGCAGGGCGACCTGAACGTGCTCGGCACCCTGCAGGGCAACGGCATCCAGCTCAGTTCGACCGGCAACTTTACCAACAGCGGTCAGTTGCGCGGTGGCGGCGGTACGGTGGGCGTGGACGCCAGCAACATCCAGCTCAACGGCAGCGGCAGCGTGCAGTCCGGCGGGGATATCCGCCTGGCCAGCCGTGGCGTACTTAACAACAGCGGCTTTGTCGGCGGGGCTGGCAACGTGGTGATGTCCGCTGGCGGCCAACTGACGAACAGCGCGCTGCTGTACGCCGGTAACAACATGCAGTTGCTGGCCGACAGTATTCACAATAACTACGGCGATATTCTGGCGGGCAACAGCCTGTGGCTGCAGCGGGACGCGGCGGGCAACGCCAACAGCGAAGTGGTCAACACGTCGGGGGATATTGAGACTACTAACGGCGATATCACCATCAATACCGGCCATCTGCTGAATCAGCGGGACGGGTTGAGCACGTCGAGTTCTTATCAGGCGGCGGCAGACAGCCCGGCATCCGGCGGTGCCAGTTCGATCAAGGTGCGTCTGGGGGATTTGGATGATGATGAACTGGGTACTTACCTGTCAACGTTCAATTATAACAACGGCGGAAGCGGCAGTAATGGTGAGCGCTGGAGCATAACAACCAGCTATCTGGCACCCAACCAAAAAGGATCAGTTAAAGAGTTCCTGGAGGGCACATCAACCGTGACGGCGACGGCCAGCGGAGGTGCCGGACGTATTGCCGCTAACAACAATATCAATATTGCAGCCAGCACTCTGGACAATGTCGGCAGTAATATTCTGGCGGGTAAGAATATCTCACTGTCTGGTGTGAATCTGAATAACCAGTCCTATGAAAATGGTATTCAGAACAAATATCTTACCTACACCTATACCGGCACACTGGGGTCTGATAATCCTGATAGCAAGGATTATAAAAAAACGTTTGCTACAACTTCCGATTCCACCCAGTCGACCGTCGGGCGTGGGGACAGCGTCGATTCAACCGTGACCTACAACCTCTCTGAAGCACCGACTTATGAGAATGTCAGCACCGGCGAAGGTCTCCGCTCCGTCATTCAGGCCGGTGGGGCAGTTAACGCCAGTTTCAGCAATAATATCAGCAATACCACGACCTCCGCTAACGCAGGCGGTTTATCCCATGCGATAAGCGCCCCGTCTCTGAACGGCACGTCGGGCCTGCAACAGGTCAGCGGTTCGCAAAGCAAACAACTGGCATCCGCACAAAACCTGACCGTCGGCTCGGTACAGTGGAACAATTCCGTCACCGATGCGTTAAAGCAGATTGGCAATCAGGGCGCTGCACTGACGGATTACCCGCTGCCGACCGGCAATAACGGTTTGTTTGTGGCGAGTCAGGATCCTTCCAGCCCGTATCTGATCACCACCAACCCGCAACTTGGCGGGATCGGTAAAACCGATCCGTCACTGTTCAATGCGCTGAACGATTACCTTGCGCGACCGACGTCTGCGATATCTGCCGTGGGCAAACAGGCCACCCCGGGTGGCACCGGCCTGACCTCTGCGGCCTTCTCTGCAACGCCGGTGGCAGGTCAGGTTGTCCATCCTGCGGTTCAGCCTGGCACGCCGTCCAACCCGCGCATTGAAACGGCACCCGTCTATACCGACGAGAGCAAATTCCTCGGCTCGGCCTACTTTATGGACCGGCTGAAGCTGACGCCGGATTACGACTACAAATTCCTCGGCGATGCCGCCTTCGATACCCGTTATGTCGATAACGCCGTACTCAGTCAGACCGGACAGCGCTACGTCGGCGGCACAGGGTCAGACCTCGCGCAGATGCAGTATCTGATCGACAACGCCGCCGAACAGCAGGCTGGTCTGGGCCTGCAACTGGGCGTCAGCCTGTCGCCGGAACAGGTCGCGGCGCTGACCAAAAGCATCGTCTGGTGGGAAAAAACCACCGTCAACGGCCAGACGGTTCTGGCCCCTAAACTCTATCTTTCTGCCAACGACACCCATGCAGTGACCGGCAGCGTGATTTCCGGGAACACCGTCAATCTCGACGCCGGGCATATCGTCAACGCGGGCAGTACCCTGCAGGCCCAGACGCAACTGGCGGCAAAAAGCAGCAGCTCGCTGGATAACCTTAACGCCGGGCTGATTGCCTCTAACGGCAGCCTGCAACTGAGCGCGCTGGGCGATATCAATAATATCGGTTCTTCGATTAGCGGACAGACCGTGGCACTGGCCTCGGTCAGCGGCGATATCAATAACGTCACGCAGGCGCAGCAGTGGACGGCCGCGCCGACCACCAGCAAAAGCAAAACGTCTCAGCTGACCTTCAGCCAGACCCAGACCGGCGACGTGGCCGGTATCTCGGCCACCGACGGGCTTTCGCTTACCGCCGGTCACGACATCAACAACACCGGCGCCCGGCTCACGGCGGGCAGTGACCTGCAACTGGTGGCGCTGAACGACATCAGCATCACCGGCAACGCGCTCAGCACCAGCAAAGCCACGGCGAAAAGCAGTACACAGACCACCGACAGCCAGGCCAGCACGGTCAGCGCGGGCGGTAATTTATCGGCCAGCGCAGGCAACGACCTGACCGTGGCGGGCAGCGCCGTCACCGCCAAAGGCGACGCTAAGCTTGCGGCAGTCAACGACATCAACCTCGACACGATGGACAAGAGCAGCCATCAGACCAGCGGCAAAAATCAGACTGACAGCAACAACGCCACCCGCACGGTGGTGAGCAGCGGCGGCGACCTGACGCTCAGCGCCGGGCGCGACCTTAACTCGCAGGCGGCGCAACTCACCGCTGACCTCAACGCCTCACTTAGCGCCGGCCGCGACGTCAACCTGAACGCGCAACAGACCAGCACCTACAGCGAAACACACGGCAGCAAAAGCGTGAGTATCCGTGAAAATGTGGGGCAGGAAGGAACGGCGATTGTCAGCGGCGGGAGCACCACGATTGCCGCCGGGCGTGACATTACGACACAGGCCGCGCAAGTACAGGCCACCGGCGACCTGGCCCTGAACGCCGGTCGCGACGTGAATATCACCACCGCGCAGGAAAGCGAATACAGCTACGACGAGAAGACGAAAACCAAGAAACACCTGTTCTCCGGCACGACCACGCACACAGTCGCAGAGGACTATGCCACTACCGAAAAAGCCTCGCAGCTGAGTGGCAATAAAGTCTCCGTTGTTGCCGGGCAGGACCTGACGGTGAAAGGCTCGTCCGTGGTCGGTGACGGGGATGTGACGCTGAAAGCGGGGAAAGACCTCAGCATTACCGCCGCTACAGAGGAGCAATCCAGTTATCGCCTGAGTGAGACCAAAACCAGCGGCATGTTCAGCGGCGGCGGACTGGGCGTGACGTTCGGCAGCAAATCCTCGCGTCAGCAAATCAATCAGGACGGTACCACCCAGAGCCAGA
>NZ_CAWOJA010000014.1:0-63657 GCF_963881615.1 Rahnella sp. CJA17(1/100)
AACCCGCAGCGCAACGACCTGAAATAATACCCCTCGAAATACTCCCTCAACATCAGAACAGACAGGACTCCAGAATGAACAGAGAAACTGACAGACTTGCAGACGTACTGACTGAGAAGCCCGCTTAGTTTCCTAAGCGGGCTTCTTGCTTTTCATCCCCGGTGCCTAGGCCTGTGTGGCTTTGATTCAATAAGTGAATGATTGAGAACAATCCGGCGTCGAATCTCGAAGGTAATATCGCAGCACCGGTTAAACGACACTCCCCCACACTTCCCCTTGAACGACTCCCCGAACTGTTGAGTCGCATTGATAGCTATCATCAGGAGCGTAACAGCGTCCGGGCCGCTTACAACCACAAAGCTGAGTATCTCGAAGCTCGTCGGACTATGGTGCAATGGTGGTCAGATTATCTGGATATGTGTAGGAAAGCGTATGCGTCACCTTATATTTGTGGGAAGAAAATGAGCTGCACAATGGGATACTCCCCTCTGACAAAATACACCACAAAAATTGCCGTATTGACTTTAACCCCAAATCCTGTCCCATTCAGAAACAGAATTCCGACACAATTGACCCTGACCCCTTCCTAATGCAGTCAGCAAAAGTATGGTAAGACTTACACAGAGTGAGGGACGTTCGTCACATCACCACATACCACCTTGAATGTAATTTTTAAGTGACTTATCCACTTTTCCACCGCCCAGATCCAATAATAAGATCCTATATAGATCATCTAATAGATCAAAAGAGATCCCAGCCCAGCTACAGGCCTTGCCCTATAAGGGTTTAAACCGTATTGCCAACCACTGTAATAAGAAAAACATCCACTATATTAAGCGTGTTAACCACTATAGACAGCTAGGTAACTTCGCTGGAGAGTGACTGTACACCACTGTAGTGAGTAAATCGTCAATATAGCTGTACATAACATTTAGTTAATTGAGATTGGTTAACCATTTGAAATTTGTAGTAAAGGTGATGAGTTGATTGATAATCCAAAATTATGTACACATTTTATGCACTGCCCCAATACCGGCTCTTCAGTGCTAGGTTGATCTATACTTCAAAACTTAAGGTCATGTTTTTTAACTTATCCTCTGGTTCGATCCAATAATAAGATCCTTATAGAACCTATAAGACCCAAAGAGATCCCCATAGCCTTCCAGGCCTTGTCATATCTGGAGTAAACGATGGTCGTTAACCGCTGTAGTCAGTAAAACATCCACTATAAAAAGCAAACTAACCACTGTGTTTTGTAGTAAAACCGCTATAGTGAGTGATAGTATCCACTATATTGTGTACCTAGAGCCTCTTATCCACATTCAATGTGAGAGCTGATAATGTCTGAAAATGAGCCTAAAAACATAGAGATAGTTAAAGCATTCTCTGAAACCGATAAGCGAACAGGTGAACTTGTTACTCTGGTTCCTAACAGCAATAACACCGTTCAGCCTGTAGCATTGATGCGGTTGGGCTTATTTGTACCTACCCTGAAGTCCACAGCACGTGGACGTAAAGGTCAGATGAACTCAATGGATGTCACCTCTGAGCTGAAGCAGCTTTCGATCGTGAAGTCTGAGGGATATGAGAACATCAAGATCACCGGCGCCCGGCTTGATATGGATAACGATTTTAAGACCTGGGTTGGGATCATTCATGCCTTTGCTAAGCATAAGGTCCTAGGAGACTCTGTATACCTGCCATTTGTAGAATTCGCTAAGTTGTGTGGGATTCCATCCGCACGCTCTTCTGCGAAGCTCAGGGCGCGTCTGGAGGCCTCACTTGAACGTATAGCCACTAACACCCTCTCGTTTTCGAATAAAGAGGGGGATTACTACGTAACTCACCTTGTTCAGTCAGCAAAATATAGCCCGAAAAAGGACGCTGTCGAGTTGCAGGCGGATCCGAAGATCTTCGAGTTGTATCAGTTTGATAAGAAAGTTCTTCTCCAGCTCAGGGCAATCAACGAACTCTCCCGCAAGGAGTCTGCTCAGGCTCTGTATACGTTCATTGAAAGCCTTCCGACAGATCCTGCTCCCATATCTATGTCTCGCCTGCGTGCCCGCCTAAATCTGACCTCTCGAGCCATCACTCAGAATGCGACAGTACGCAAGGCTATGGAGCAGTTAAAGGCGATTGGGTATCTTGATTACACTGAAGTTAAGCGCGGTAAGGTAGTGTATTTTTGTATCCACTATAGGCGGCCAAAGTTACGCCCTGCGCAAATACCCACGGGCATAGGTGATGATGTTTACGATGTAATGGATGACGAACACATCATTGATGTGCCGGCAGAGAGGGATGCGGAATCAGCTACGCCTCGTGAGATGGTAATGCTGACTAAAGAAGAACTTGAGTTGCTGGAACAGCTTCGCCAGTCAAAGAAATAGTTTTGACCTCTTGCTGCTAATTGCCCTAAAGCTTGCTGCAGTGATGGCAGGCTTTTTCATATTTATTGTTGAAAGCCGACTAACCGCTGCAGTGAGCAACCTATCCACTGTAATCAGTAAAAGCTTCCATCACGAAATATCCTATCCACTGTGAACTGCATTCTTTACTCACTATAGTGGTTATTCAGATGATCTCCGCTGACCCCCCTAGTACTTACTAACCTGAAACCCCATATAGCATATACGTCAGTGGTTACTAACTAATAGATGGATTCTTGTAATTACTCATTATAGTGGTTGGCGCTCTCCACAGCGGTTGTTTCAATTCTAGGTGTTTTCTACTCACCATAGTGGATTTTACTCACTGTAGTGGTTTTCCTCTCTACAGTGGTTTCCGATGTCTTTACTCACTACAGTGGTTCTTTCTCTCTATCGTGGATAGGCTAACTTGTCGCATTATGTCTGGGTTAAAGCTTTAAACTGTTTTGAGACAGTGTCACTTTTGTGATGAGATAATGAACATCGTCCTCTCACCCCCATGGGACTGCTGAGGAAAATGCAATACCTTCCATTGGCGGCAGGTCACAAAGGAAGCTGGAAGCAACTGACACTAACAACTCGGGTTGATCAAGCCTTATCAGTAAACCACTTCTCTAGAATTTAACGCGCATGAGGTCACTGAAACGTTTGATCTATGCAGGGGATAGCATTTGGCGTTTCATCTCCCATGACTTTTGGATACCCTGTTCCTCGAACCATACGTGCCCTTTTCCGCTGTGATTAATTCCATTGAGAACTGCCATGAGCTGTGCGCTGTTTTCCCAAAGTAGACTTCGTTTATTAAAAATGGGCTTGTTTTGATGAATGCTGAGATATGTCGGCAATACTGATGTTCGCACTGGGGCTTCTCGGCGGCACGTACGGCATGGCTGCAGATTGCCTCACGTATCAAATCGTATTCTGATACGCGATCATCGAATGACCTGGAGCAAACGATTTGTGTCTGTGCAAACTCTTTCAGCTCCAGACAAGGTTCGCCGTGCAGCTCCCGGGCGGTACGTTCCAGCGCAATATTGAAATGTTTGCGTATCAGTTGTGTGGTAGCATCAAGTAACTCTAGGTCATCGTTTTTATTCGAAAAAAAGCGTAAAAGGACAGACCAACGTTGCTTGCATTAGCTGCTATTTTTCATCACAGATCTTAAGAATTTAGGCTTAGTTTCATCACATCTCCTAGCTTGTGCGAAACACAATTATGCCGTCGTATGCATAGCCATTGTGGTATTCGCTTCTTGCTGATAATTGTTATGCTCAACGGTTAATCGGCACATCCAACTTAATGATAAATGACGATTAGATGAATGCTTATGCTGATTGACAACTAAGCCTATATGGGAAAACTTCTGGGGAAGGAAAACCAGCCTGAACCTTATCCTTAAGGAATAGGATCAAACGCATTAAAGGGTCAGGGGTTGGGTAAAGATATCCATAATGAACACTTACTTAATACTGTTCATTAATGGGTCTTCCCCGATCGTAGTGGCTAAAGGCATTATGATGGCAGTCTTGATTTACTGAGGAGTCTGCCATGGACGAAAATTCCCTCTAAGCCCATATCATTCAACAGTCCGCACCGTGACAGGTACAATCCCTTTCCCTTGATGAAAAATTTGGTTCATTGTCGGTATTGCTGAAAACACACAGCTGCCCTTCCAACTTGCGGTAAATCCTACTCCATACATGATCACCGGCGTCGCAAATGGCGTCACCTCAATACCTGTCAGTTCAGCACACTAGTTGAAGCTGATGTCCCCCGCGTTGACTGCCACGAGCACGGTTGCCAGACACTGCCTGTGGCCTGTGCGGGGTCAGGCAGCCGCTACACTTTGCTGTTCGCAGCCTTTGTTCTCTTATGGCTGAAAGTCAGCACCGTGATGCGGTAAGAAAACAGCTTAAACTCAGCTCGAATGCCGTGGACGGTATCATGATGCGCGCAGTCAAACGAAGCTTAGTCCGGATAAAACAGCCTTTATCGGCCCGTCATCTCTGCGTTGATGAAGTCGGCTTCAAAAGAGAAAGCCAGTACGTCGCCGTTATCTCTGACAGGCAGGGACGTACTTTGCAACTGGCCGATGATCGTGGTGTAGAGAGTGTTGCCAGTTATCTGCGCAGGCTGTGAGGCCACCAGCTTGATGAGATAAAAACGCTGTCTATGGCCTATATCAGTGCAGTCCTCATCTATCTCCCCAATCTCGTCGATAAAATCGTCTTCGATCACTTACATGTGGCAAAAATGTTGTGCGCCGTGGTTGATAAAACCCGTCAGGCTGAGATGAAACAGATCCCGTCCTCGGACAGGAAAGATACCCATTGCTCACGCTACCTGTGGTTTTACAGCAAACAAAACCGCTCTGGCGCCGGGCCGAGAGGTAAGAAGTTGCTCGGCGGGTGTTACCCCAAACGAGCCAGTGCTGGGTAATGAAAGAGCTTGCCCGTGACCTAAGGCACCGTCGCTATGATGTCCATAGCCGTAGGCTGTGGTAGGAATGGATGATAATGGCGAAGAACATAGGAATATCATTAATGGCCAGAGCTGGCCAGATGGTGGCAAAGCGTCTTTAAGTCATCCTGAATGCGATGAGAAACCGGGTATCAAACGGCAATGCGGAATCTCTAAACAGAAAAATCCGCCTACTCCGGACCAAGTCTCGTGTCTTCAGAAATAAAGAACGGTTCAAGCTGGGTGTGCTGTTTCACTACGGGAAGCTGGGTATGGGCTGGTGATTAGCAATTAAAAACAATAATGAGAGGTTTTAAATGGAAGGAATCAGAATAGATGTCTCAGAAAGTATTACACCAGAACATTTGATGTCAATCGAAGAGGGGCTGAATGAGTTTAACGGCTACATGGCCGGTATCAGCGATCGTAAACCTTAATCTGTGGTTATCCGGGGTATAAGCAGTGGGAAGATCCTCAGAGGAATGTTAGACCGTTCATCCTTGGCCTTATTGTTCATAGTTAGGACAGCTCTGGAGTACCCACCACAACAGGGGAAGACCCTCATTAATACCGTGTAACCATGGGTTCTTCAGCTTGTTAAGGGTTGCACCCAAGAAAGTCTTAGGCAGCTGATCAACGAGGAAACAAATAATTTTGATTTTGTCTCTTACCTGTTCAATCACGTTTGCGGTTTCAATTGAGCGATGCTCACTATGCTTTAGCTAAGTAATAAGTATGAATTAATACATAATAATTAGTCGATATTACTTCACATTTATCTTTTGTGAGTTATTATTTAAGAAATACTACTTTTGATATCACGGGTGACAAATGATCACGATTGTTGGATGCAATAAAGGTGGGGCCGCGAAAACAACAACTGCAGTCAACATAGCTGTGGGTTTGGCCTTATGGGGCAAGGATGTGTGTCTGGTCGATGCTGACGTTCAACGCTCTTCGTCAAGGTGGTATGCCGAACGGGAAGCTGCAGGCCTTACCCCCTCCATCACCCTGATTGAGAAAAGAGACAACATATCTCAAACACTCAGAAGCCTTGATGAGAGGTTTGATCACGTTATAGTGGATGTTGCCGGACGAAACAGCCGTGAGCTGATTACAGGCGGAACCGTAGCTCATCAGATCATTGCTCCGCACCAATGCTCTCAGTTGGATCTGGATACGATGGTTGAGCTTCAGCAGCAGTTAGAAAGCATGCGGGATTTAAATCCAGAGCTTAAGGCATATTGCTATCAAAGTATGGCCACTACAAATCCCCTCCTTCAGGGAAACGAACGGCATGAATTTCTGGAGTATGTCCGTGAATTCGAAGGACTGATCCCTTTGAGCGCGACGGCATGTTATCGAAAGGTTTACCGAGATGTGATGTCTGAAGGTAAATCTGTCCTGGAAACATCTAACGAAAAAGCCAAGTCTGAAGTTCTTGCTCTGTTGAATGAGGTATTTTAATGGCTTTAAAAAAACCCCCTTTCACCAATCGCCGCATAGTTACTGAAGCAGAAGCGGATGCTCTGGCGAACAGATTGGCTGACCGTCCCTATGGCGATGAGAAAGTAGTTGTAGAACCTGTACCAGAAATATTGACCAGGACGACCATTTCTCTGCCTCAGAATACCTTGCGTGAAATTGAAGACCTGGCCTTGTATAACAAACGCGTCGGTATTGCGCCGAAAAGTGTGAGCGCTATCATTCGTGATGCTCTGGACGCGTATCTCAAAAAAGTATGATTTCATACTTATGCACCGCTGGGCTTCTTTTTGAAATCCAGCGCCCTCCCCTACTGTATTCAATTAGCACCTGATAATCCGCACTTCATCCTTCACAATTATGTTTCCTTCCCTCTTTCCGAACTGGATAATTTCAGAAATAAAACAATCATGTTGCTATATTTTTGATGATAATTATGTGTGGAGCGTAACCTTATAATTCCTTAGCTACCAGTAGATTCAATTCGCTGTATTAAGTATTCCGTAATAATTCACACTGATAACGATCGTTTAGAGTTGATTGTTTGAATGCTAAATTCAGTATATCACCTCATACCTCATACCTCATACCTCATACCTCATACCTCATACCTCATACCTAGATTTATCTGGTTCCGTTCTGGTGAGTCAGTGTTGCAATAAACGTCATTTATGCATTGTTTTGTTTGATAGAATTAGACCGAATAATTCATCCTTGCTATTTATTATTTACTAATTATGAATTGTGAATTATGAACTCAATGAGTTGTGAGTTGTGAGTTCTGTTGTTTGGTGATTTTACAGAGAACCTACAAGCAGCAATGAGAAGGGGGGGGCATCTAGCAATGGCTACATCAGCCCCTGTATTACTGGTTATTTAAAATGTAGCATTTATGAAGTATTACTTATGATGATGTGCATCCACATAATAGTATTCCCTTGGTGAGATCAAACATATGTCACACATGTGAATTATGAGGAAAACCTCAAAAGTAATACTTCATACTTATTTAAATATGTGTGGAGTGCACTCATGTATCTTAAGAGTTAAAAGGTATCATTTCCTAGCTTGAGGCAAGGCATCTCGCTCTAACATGACTCATTGAATCCTTCACAGTCTATGCTGTGTCGGTTGCGCGAAACCTCATAATTCATACTTGTGAATTCATGATTAGCACTTATGATATCCAGGCTGAGATTAAATGTAGTAAATCTGATGCCAGTTACTAAAGTTAGCGCGTTACCAGGGTGGATGGGAGCAGCAAATTGAAGTGAAATATAATGTCGCACTTATGAAGTGTGATTTAATATTTATTAAACGTTTTGTTTGTCACTAAGCCTTGTGTGAGATTATATGTCACATCTCACATCTCACATCTCACATCTCACATCTCACATCTCACATCTCACATCTCACATCTCACATCTCACATCTCACATCTCACATCTCATACTTATTATTTCATATTATCTACATCCGCAATTTTACGGGTAAATAGCTGATCATCAGTCATACCTTTGAAAATAAAAGAAATTTTTGTCAGAAACTGTGACCATGGTTATGCGACAATAGAGTCGCAATCTTGTTCTAAACAACAATTTCACGGCAGCAGGGCAGGGGGTGACCCTGACCCAAAATCCTGCTCCATTCAGAAACAGAATTCCGGCATGATAATGACTCCCCTGAACGGAGGATGTGCCGATGAAAAAGTCACGATTCACCGAAGAGCAGATTGTTTTTGCCCTAAACTTGGTGTGGCTGGTCGGTGGTGGTGTGCCGCTGATTGAAGTCGCTGTGCGCCGTGTCTGGAAACTGACTCCTAAACGCATTGTTGTAGTTAATGAACCCCAGATGGCGTTGGTTCGCGAACTTGTTTTACTTTAATTCCAAGGAGCGCTATCCGTGACCGACAAACGTAAGAAACTGACCGTCTATTTGCACCCTGAAGACGACAGTCAGGATGCCAGGGCGATGGAGATTATCGAGTCAGTTCCCCTGCGCACCCGTGGTGATTTTTTCCGGGCGGCGATCGTCGGCGGAAGCGCGTTATACCAGCTGGATAAGCGTCTGCCTTATCTGTTGTCCATGCTGTTCGATGGTCAGCTGACCGCCGACCAGCTGGTGGGTATTATTCAGCAAACGACGGGATGGCAGCCCACGACGGCCAGCATTCAGGACGTCATTGCCGCCTGCGCTGGCCAGGTATCTGCCCCCTCAGTGCTCCCGGAACCCACCGGCAGTACGGAAGGGGAAGGGCAGGCCCGAACTAATTTCAAATGCATGCTGAAAAAAGACTGAAGCCCTCCGGCGTGCCGGAAGATTTGTGGAGAGAACTATGTCATTTATGCTGTTATGCAAAGGGATCATCGGACTGGCGACGCTGACGGGCAGGGCGCGCAAAAGCGCGGCGGAGTGGTGTTTTCTCATCAGCTGCCTGTTTATTGTGCCGCTGCTGATATTTGACGGATTCAGTGTGCCCGTGAAGATACTCCTGCAGCTGTGCTGGGCGATCGTGGTGATACGCGCGACCTTTCTGGCCTCTGAAACCTGGAAGAAAAGCCGTAAGTAAAACCGATCATCGCTTTCCGCCGGCCTGCGTGCCGGTTTAATAAGATGGTCACCCCCACCCTGTGAGCGGTACGCTGAAAGGGTGTTTTTCTTTCTGAAGGGGATCATCATGCAAAACGTTACGCTCATCGGTATTGACCTCGGCAAGCATTCGTTCCATGTCCGCGCTCAGGATAAAAACGGTAATGCATTGCTACGTAAGAAGTTTTCCCGCAACCCGTTAACCGCCTTTCTCTCTACTTGTGCCGCTTCTACCGTTGTTATGGAGTCCTGTGCGGGCGCCCATTTTATGGCCCGGCACATCAGCCAGTTCGGGCATCAGGTGAAGCTCATCTCTCCTCAGTTTGTCCGACCCTTCGTTAAAAGCAATAAGAACGATTTCATTGATGCCGGGGCTATCTGCGAAGCCGCATCACGACCTTCTATGCGCTTCGTGACTCCGCGAACCGAAGACCAGCAGGCTATGTCGGCGCTTCATCGCGTCCGTGATGCAATCGTCAGAGACTGCGTTAAAACCACCAACCAGATGCACGCTTTCCTGCTGGAGTTTGGCATTAGCATGCCGCGCGGCATCGCGGTTATCAGGCGTCTTGCCGCGGTGCTTGAAGTGCACGAATTGCCGCCTTATTTAGCGCGATTACTTATGCGTCTCCATCAGCATTACGCCTACCTCACTGAACAGATTGAAGAACTCGAACAAGAGTTAAAAACCCACATGGCGGATGACGATACCGCGCAGCGCTTGCTGACTATCCCTGGCGTTGGACTTATCACGGCAAGCCTTTTAGCCACGAAGCTTGGCGATGGAAAAAGTTATGCCCGCAGCAGGGACTTTGCTGCATCGACGGGGTTAGTCCCACGTCAGTACAGCACTGGCGGAAAAAGTACGCTAATGGGCATCAGTAAGCGCGGGGATAAAAATCTGCGACGTCTTCTGGTGCAATGCGCTCGCGCTTTTATGCAACGACTTGAACACAATCAGGGGCGGCTGGCTGACAGGGTGAAGGCCCAGCTCTCGCGGCATCACTCGAACATAGTGGCCTGCGGGTTAGCCAACAAACTGGCCCGAATAGCCTGGTCGGTGACAACCCATCGTACAGCTTTTATCCAATAAAAAGAGCCAACAGGGACGAACTGTTAGCTCTTAGGCATTACGCAGTGACTTTCTGGTTTTGCGACGACCGATTATTGATGACATGAACGGCACAGCGACCTGCGGATGAACCTGACATAAAAAATGGCTCTTTGAAGCCGTCCGTTTTTTAAGGTTCTGCAGGCGCAGACTTCATCGTGGCACGGGCAACGTAAGGTTGCCCATCAGACGCCGTATAGATTTAAGCAAGCCCATCATAAATCAAAATCAACGTTGCAAAAACGGGGGTGACCATAGATTTTTATGGCTACATCAGGCCGGGAGTGTGCGGTTTTCACATCAGCTGCAGACGATATGACGCTTCCTCGTCGCGGCTGTTCGTTCCTCGCGGTGCTGCGGTACGCCTCAGCCGAGCCTGCGGCGAGCGTTGCGGGTTTTTCCAGGGGGGACTTTTTTTCCGCTTTTCGACATTCTCAAGACGACGGCCCGGTCGTGCTGGCCGGCTCAGAACCCGGACGAATGATAAGGGGGCGCTTAACACCGCCGGAGGCATGACATAGTCATTAATCCCCGCTTTCCCAAAGAGCTTATTTTCTTCTCGGACGTCAAAGATGCCGTTGCTGACGCGGCGACCCGCATTTTTCTGACAGGTAAAGAAATCTGCCACGATACCCTGGTGGAATGCCTGGCCGACCGGCTGGCTTATGCGAAAATTATTGAAGACAACTATACGGCCGGCGTGATGCAGCATGCGATTGACCTGCTTGAGGAGCATCGTGGCCACCTCTGAACTGCCCGCGACGAACAGCATGTCATCCTCATTCATCGTCTGACCTCAGGGGCCGGCCTGGCCGGTGTCTGTCCTGCTGCCATTCATTTCGGGTACCGCGACGGTCGTCGCAGGCTACCACCTCACTTCAAACCGCAGCCGGTTATCCACAGATTCACTGAGTAACTTCGGTATTCGCGGGGGATAAGTCGGTGTACCTTTCTGCGCCGGTCCTGTGCCTGGCGGCTTTTCACCCAAGGATGTCGCGTTGCTCCACATTTATGGCACCTCGCGGTGCCGACGCGCTTCAACACATCCAGCCTCATCCCTTATTTTCCGAATGTTAGCGCCATCTTCTTTCATCTTGCCCGCAAGGTGCCGTTACAATACGCGCACCAGCCGGTATATCTAAGGCCAGACAAAGGAAGCGTATTACCAGTGCACCAATATTGAATGCTCAAGCACGTTTACATCGGTGGAAAGCGCAGCCGCCGCTTAAGGCCGCTGCTGAACCCATTACCGTGCCGGACATGAAGCGCCACATATTGGGCCGATACGGCTCGGGTTTTTAACTCTGAAAAATACGCTACCTGCATCCAACCCCGCCATTGTGCGGGGCTTTTTTTGCCTGCCATTTGAGGCTGTTTCTCTGGCTAGCAAGCAAAAATGAGTATGCATGCCCAAGGTGCATGGATTTGCATGCAGCCACAGGCTGTAAATCCCCCTACCTGGAACCGTACTGGCGGGGCTTGAGCGAGAGTGTGCAACTGCATTAAAAGCGGATATGGTGATATAAACCTTCCTCAGTGATAAATGAATCCAGTACATATTTTTGCAACCTCAGTAAATTCTGTTTTGAGCAATTTCTTTTTCTAATTGGTCAAGACAACTGATACTGATGCTTTGCGGTGAAGTTGCTCCGGTTAAGGTCATTGTCACTTTCATATCCTCCGCGTATAAACGCAGCAGATTCATTACCCCTGCTTCTCCCGCAGCGGCAAGTGCGTAAATATAAGCGCGACCAAGCAATACCCCTTTCGCCCCCAGCGCAAGCATTTTTATAACATCCACCCCTGAGCGTACTCCGGAATCAGCTAAAACCGTCAGATCACTACCTACTGCATCTGCAACGCGTGGAAGCGCCCTTGCTGTGGCAATCGCTCCATCAAGTTGGCGCCCTCCGTGGTTAGAGACGACAACACCATCGGCACCGATTCGCAAAGCATCTCTTGCATCATCAGGTTCCAGAATACCTTTGATAATGAGTTTTCCTTTCCAGCTATCACGTATCCACTCCAGATCATGCCAGGTGATATTAGGGTCGAAATTATTGTTTATAAACCCCATATAATCACTCATCGACATCCTGTGTCCGGTGTAGGCTTCTATGTTACCAAATGATAAAGGCCTTCCAGCCAGACCGACATCTATGGCCCAGTGAGGGTGCGTACAGGCTTGAAGATACTGCCTGAGGGAGGAGAGTGGCCCTGACATACCTGAACGTTTATCACGATAACGTGAGCCAGGGATCGGCATATCGACAGTAAAAACCAACGTTTTCATGCCTGCAGCCCAGGCGCGTTCAAGCGCATTGCGCATATAACCTCGGTCCCTGAGGACATATAACTGGGACCATAGCTCACCTGAGGCATTGCGCGCGACTTCTTCGATAGGGCACACTGAAACGGTCGAAAGAGTATAAGGAATACCCATCGTTGCTGCTGAACGTGCCGCCTTAACCTCACCGCGGCGGGCATACATGCCCGTAGCACCTACCGGTCCTAGAGCTACCGGCATTGCCCATGTAGAGCCTAAAATTTCTGTAGAGAGCGTTGGGGAACCAACACCGCAAAGTACCCGTTGGCGAAGTTTTACAGATGACAACTCAGTAGAGTTGTCTGCCATGGTATTTTCCACCACAGCGCCACCGTCTATATAATCGAAGAGAAATCGTGGAAGACGACGGCGTGCAGCTTCACGATAATCATCTGGTGATGAAACTATCATTTTTTCCTTCTTATTTTCATGTGGGGAGATATAACAAGGAGAAGATACCCGCATAGTAATTATGAAAAAAATGAAATTTCAGCATCGTTTTCATTCCAGAAAGGAATGCCATAAGGATTGTGTGCCATTTCTTGTTGCCTTATCTTCGGTAAAATCCCAGAGGACAAACAAACAGCTAAATAGAGTGACTGGTTTAGGGGGAAATAGCGTAAATCAGTTTAACTTGTTCCCTTTTAGCTAGCGCGCCAGGACTTAAATGATCAACTTTATTAAAGGTGATAACGTCTACAAACTTCCGTTTCTCGCTCAAAGCTGCCAGTCAGTTCCTTTGATTTCCTGAAGATGTTTCAGCCGCCGTTCTGCATGCCTGGTCAGAAAACGCAGTGTGTCCAGGGCGGCGCGGATTTAACTGTAATGGCTCTGATTTACCTGAAAGTGGTTCGGTTTAGTTGCGTCAGGGCTGTATCTAGGCAGGCGTTCCTGAAAAGTGGTTCACTGGATAGAATATGCGGTCTATCCAGGACGTGACTGTATTAACGCGCTGAGCCTCTGAGGCATAGATGGTGCGTGACTTTTTCTATGCCAGTTAAAGCAACAAAGCCAGCTCGTTCATAGAAGGTGAATGCCGATGGAGGAGCGTTTGTGTTGATAAAATCAAACCAGTGGACAGAATCCTTAAGTATTTCCCTGAGCAGGGCGCTGCCAACCTGCCTTTTTCTCCATCCTGAGTCTACATAGAGATGTCGCAGACGTCCGGTGCCAGCTGCTTGCGTAAATGGATCAACGTTGAGTCCACAAACGCCAACGATCAATCCATCTACAGAAGCCCCAATTAGTTTTTCTCCGGGTCTGTCAAAGCGGTTCTGTCCGCTAAGCCAGTTATCTTCCAGTCGGCGTAACATGTTAAATCCTTCAGCCATGCTCTGCGATTTTAACTCAGCAAATCCTGGGCTGTCCGGCGTGACGTTTATGAGTTGGATATCCATGATTCTCCCAGTGATTTCAATCTGCATAGTCTGGACAGAATGACGGTTGTGTCCAGTATGACAATGGCACTCTCATACTTCTAATGCCATCAATGTCCGCTCTGTGCCCAGGCTGTGTGAAAACCCTGACCAAAAACTGAAGTGCGCACGTCTACGCAAAATCTGGAATTGATCGACTGGTTAGTAGAGCCGAATTTTACGTATGAGCGCGGTTTTCAGCTCTGTTTTTGGCAGTTTCAGCGGCCAAAAAAGTTTTCACACAACCTGTGCCAGAAGCGGACATTGAAGTTCTTATTTCAGATTTAATTCACTTACAACAGTAGCGATTTCTGCAATATCGCTCGCAGAAAGCGGGCGAAGAGGCCGTGGCAGGCAGTCTGTTTCCGTCAAACCGAGAACCCCGGCGGCAGCGGCCATTACGCGGATGCTACCGCCATGCTTACGGAACAGACCCCAAAGCGGCTGCAATCGCTCACTAAGCTGTACAACCCGCTCATGCTCTCCCCGGGCCGCTGCGTCGGTGATTTCTTTTGCGGTAAGTGGAAACAGGCCGCCGCACACGGAATACCACACTTCGCAGCCGGCGTTGAGGCCTGTTGCGGCGCTGGCGTCTCCGCTTATGCCGATTGTTACTCCTTCAGGCAGTCTCGACTTTAGCCGCTGCACGCGCACCCTTGCGTCAACCGGTGAAGATGGAACGCCCGGAATTTTAACTGATCGGATACCAGGCAGCCTGGCGATGCGGCCATGAAGTTCGTCAGAAAATTCGAAACGGGTCGTGCCTGGATTGTCGTAGATGCAAACCGGTACCGATACGTGCTGCATCAGCGTCTCAAACAGTCCGAAAACCTCATCCTCCCTGAGTGTTTGATAAGAAACCGGCGGCAATAACAGTGCGTCAGCACCGACAGTTTGAGCGTCATCAGCCAGACGCAGCACCTCGTCGGTGCTTACAGAGCCCACACAGACTATTACCGGAATGTTTCCCGCATGTGATTTAGCGATAGCTGCAATTCGGCTTCGCTGCGGACGCCTCAGATAGGCGTAGCTGCCCGTTGAGCCAAGAACACCGATCGAATCGGCACCGGCGGACGTAATACGTTCAAGAATGCGAACGAAGCCGGGCTCGTCAAAGCCAGCGTTCGTGACGGGCGTCAGCGGAAAAGCACTCAGACCAGTAAACATAAATTGCTCCTGCAAGTTCAGGTTTGTTTAATAATGGCGAGAATAGCAGCAGTAAAAATTATTGTCACATGACAATGTTTGCAGTGGGGAAAGTATAATACCCTCAGGCATTATTTTTTTACGGCACCGGTTTTCAGCCGCAACCACCAGTAGGTAGTGTAAAGCCTGTGCCAACAGTTACTTCTTATGGAAGCCAGCTAGGACTGGAACAGAACAATGACAGCATCCAAAATTTTTGAATCCGTCAGGCAGAAAGTACGTACTGGCAGGCTCAGACCCGGTGATCCGCTACCGCCCGTCAGGGAGCTGGCCGTGCGGCTTGGTGTCCACCGCAACACCGTGGCCTCAGCTTACAAGAAGCTTGTGGCTGCCGGTCTCGCTGTCACCAACGGGCGCTATGGCACTACCATCACGCAGCCTGACGATGTCACGGAACAGGAAGGCTCCGCCAGTCAGACAGTATTGACTGACGTTTCTGGCGGTAATCCAGAGCCGTCAGTGCTGCCGGATCTGGCATCACTGCTGCAGGCCGTCAGCCTGACGCCACGCTGCTATGGCGGGAGCGTCATTAATCCGGGTCTTGAGAAAGCGGGCCGTAAGTGGTTCAGCCGTGATGTACCCGGTCCATTTGGCCTAGGTTTGACGCACGGGGCAGTTGACGCCATTGAACGACTGATGACCGGCTACCTTACGCCTGGCGAGAAAATTGCGGTTGAGGAACCCTGTTTTCTGAGCAGCATTAACGCGATTCGCAGTCTCGGGTACGTTCCGGCTGGCGTGCCGGTTGACCAGCACGGCCTGCTTCCTGGCCCGCTGCGGGAGACTCTGGAAGCAGGTGCGCAGGTTGTGATCGTTACACCCAGAGCGCATAACCCCACTGGCTGTAGTCTGAGCCCGGAGCGGGCGGAAGAAATCATGAGCGTACTGGCCAGCTTTCCGCACGTGATGGTTATCGTAGACGATCATTTTTCGCTGCTTTCAGGGTACGAGTATCAGAACGTGATTTCTGCTGGAAGGCAGAACTGGGCCATTATCCGCTCGGTTTCCAAGTTTTACGGCCCTGACCTGAGGATGGCGCTGGTCGCCTGCAATCCCAGCACGGCGGAAAAGTTAAGCCGGCGTATGGCCTCAGGCACGCAATGGGTCAGCCATATCCTGCAGGATATGACGGAGAAAGCGCTGTTATCTAAGGCTGTGGCGCAGAAAGTCAGTCATGCTGCAGCACTTTACCGTGACAGGCGCAACGTCCTGCTCACTGCGCTTCAAGTCTGTGGCGTGGAGGCTGCGTGGGAATACGACGGGCTAAACGTCTGGCTTCCGCTGCGCAAAGAACCTACATCGCTCATCAGCCTTATGAAAGCACGCGGCTGGCTCGTCCGCGCGGGCGCGGGCTTTTATCTTTCGGAGCCGCAGTATGCTATCCGCCTGACACCCGGCTCACTAAGTGAAGAGCAGGCAGAGGCCCTGGCACAGGATCTGGCTGACGCGCTTCATGAGTCAGGCAATGCGCTCAAGCTGGCCTGACGGGTCGGTAACGTCCGCTGATCGCTCATTAGGGACAATCATACTTAAATCTCCCACATTGCAGGAGGTTTGAGCATGAACACGTCACCGTGGAACAAAGACCGTATCATCGGACAAAAAAGACCGCTTCAGATATCTCATATCTGGGGGATTCGAATTAGACTTGAACTGGAAGGCAAAACGCGCGATTTAGCCCTGTTCAACATGGCCTTAGACAGTAAACTCAGGGGCTGTGATCTGGTAAAACTCAAAGTGTCAGATGTTGCATATGGCAGTTCTGTTTCGAGCAGAGCAACGGTGTTACAACAGAAAACCGGTAGCCCCGTTCAATTTGAGATAACCAAAGGGACAAGAGAAGCAGTTGCAGCGCTAATAAAGCTGGGCAATCTGCACAGTAAAGACTACTTGTTCCAATCTAGGGTCGGTTCTTGCCAACACATTTCAACTCGGCAATACAACCGTATTTTTCATGGATGGGTAGGAAAGCTTGGTCTCGAAGATTCGCTGTACAGCACACACTCCATGAGAAGAACAAAACCTTACCTGATATACAAGAAGACCAAGAATCTCCGGGTCATCCAACTTCTGTTAGGTCATAAGAAACTGGAAAGCACAGTGCGATATCTGGGCATTGAAGTCGATGATGCGTTAGAGATCTCTGAGTCGATTGAAGTCTAAGGTTGTCAGGGCTGCAACAGCAGCCCTGTGCCAGGTGCGGACGTTCATAGTACTGGGTCATCTGTCTTCAGTTTAATGAGTTATGCATTACGGAATGTTTTCCGCCACTCCCTGGGGCTGACACCGAACTTTTCCCGAAACTGTAGCCTAAAAGTGGGTGCTGACTGAAACCCCGCTTGTTCAGCTACCTGTTCTACAGGAAGATCCATGTTCTCCAACAGCTCCTGACTCCGGTGCAGTCGTGCCGCCGTTATCCACTCAACGACGGACATACCTGTCGCTTTCGTGAAATGTCGCGTCAGTGTCCTGCGGCTCATTGAGGCGTATTCAGCCAGAGAATTAATATCGTGCGGTTCCTGAAGGTTTAGTAGCAGGTAATCAAGCACCCTATTAATTCTACAGTCGGCTGTCTTTTGAGTGACGGGATGATCAATATACTGCGCCTGACCACCATCACGGTGAGGAGGTGTGACCATCCTGCGGGCAATGTGATTAGCCGTCAGGCTGCCAAAATGTTGACGAATGATATACAGGCAGCAATCCATCGCCGCAGCCGTTCCTGCCGATGTAGTCAGTCCATCGTCATCAACATAGAGTTCGTTAAGATTCAAATGAACGGAGGGAAACAACTTCCGAAAATCTTCCTCATACTCCCAGTGTGTTGCCGCCATATGCCCGTCCAGCAAGCCTGCATAAGCCAGTACGAAAGTGCCTAAACATAGCCCCACTATCTGAGCTCCCGCTTCACGCGCTTTTACCAGAGCGTTAAGCAGAGGCTCGGATGGTCGTTTACGCACATCTCCCCAGAAGGGCACAATGACGGTATCAACCTGAGTCAGAACGTCCAAACCATGATCGGCCTGTATTGCCGTTCCTTCGTCAGACCAGATGAGACCCGGCTTTTCAGCGCATATCAGGCGGGTAAAGAGCCGTTGGTCTGTGAGGGTATCGCCAAAAAGGATCAGCGGAACTGATACGTGATAAGTGCTGAAGCCCTGAGTAACGAGAATGGCAACTGAAATCACAGACATCGTGGCTCCTTAGTTATCGGTTTCCGTCAGAACGTGACAGATTCACCGTCTGCAGGAGCTGAAACGTAATCCTGAATATGGTTAATCAGCGCATATTCCAGGAGTTCCTGTCGTGTGACCAGACAGTGGTTAACAGCTTCCATGTGGGTGGCAACAATTTGGGCTTCTGGTAATACAAAGTGCGCCTTCGAAATATCCTCTTTACCAAATATGATTGCGCCGTAGCCCAGCACATGCGCCCAACCGGTGTTCATAATCAACACATCCGGTATATATTTTCGCATGTTTTCTTCGACGGCTTTAATCCAGATAGAGTCACCAACAAGATATAAGGTTTTTTCCGATGGATGACGGAACACAACACCACTGGCATCGCCAAGCATTTCTGCCAACTGTGGGTTGGCATAGGCTTCATCTGAACCGTGCTGACATGCTGTCTTAATCAGTTCAATATCTTCAAGGCTGCTGGTTTCGTTGAGCACAGCCAGATTAGTGAAACCCTGATCGTGCAGCAGCGCTTCATCATTCTCATTCTGGACGTAAATCAGCTTATCTTTTGGCACAATATCTGCAGCGGCCTGATCCCAATGATCTGCGTGGGTGTGAGTGACAATTATGGCATCCACATCAAGCAGTGAGCTTATATCCAGAGGCAGTTCCACCATAGGGTTACGAATTTCTGGACGGGCTGTTCCCTCAAAACCATCCCATGCATCTTTGTCAGAAAGCATGGGATCGATAAGGAACTTCTTACCCGCATATTCGAGGATCTGAGTGGCATTACGGACCTGAGTAATTTTCATTATATGTTCTCCAAACTTTGTTTAAACCAGCAGGAGCCATGTCAACCATGACCCGAAAACCGATTATAGTGATTATCGGGCAATTCCACTGCTTCAGGAGAGCCAAGTTTCGCGCATATCGGGTCAAGTTTCCGTTAAATTATACAAATACACGTAGCAGCCTAAGCACCTCTTTTACGTCCGCTTAGCGCTCATAGCGGACTTGACAGGCAACTGGACAGGCCGCTCTGTGCCAACAGCGGACATTGCTGACACATGGTATGTTAGTTTAATGGGGGCAGGACAAACGAACCACAAGAGACTGGATCCGCTACGCATACAACGGGCTTGTTGTTGATGACGAGCCAGGGGCGGGTGAATATGGCCAGACCAATATGTGGGTGTTTTGCAAAGAGGCGGTCTTGAACCAGTGCGGGGGTGCCGTTAACGAGAAAAACGGTTCCCCGGTAATGGCTGGTCGGGGAGGGAATCCTTTATGACCGGTACACATAGATCCCAGTTTGCTGATTAATGTCATACATGCTCATGTAGTTGAGCAGAGACTGCAGGCTATCGGAACTCCACCGCAACAGAGAACTTAAAGGAAAGGTGAGTATAGGATTAAATAATTAAAACTGAAAAAATCGCGCAATAAATTCAATATTATTCATATGGTTAATTTAAGGTCGTTTTTTTTCAACTTAAAATTGCAAAAAAGAATTCGTTTGCAATTGATAAAGTAAACGTTAGCAACTAAATTTAATCCGATATCATCATTCACTCTTACACGAGGAAAAAAAAGATGAACGGACCAATTAAACCTATTCAACCTATAGGCCCCCAGTCGCTCGCAAACTTTCTTCAAAGTATTGGAAATGACCAGGCGCTTTTACAAAGATATCTTTCATCCCCTGAAGATGTTATGAATGAGTTCAATTTAAGCGACGAGCATAAGAAATTAGTAGTAACTGGTGATAAAGATGGCATTACTACAGCATTGCAAAACGATGATGGAACAAGTCCTGTACAGGCCGTTTATGTATTGCCCGTCCCTATTGTCTACTAACCTTAAAGATGAGCATATATGATTAAGAATGGCTCATTGAAAATCGTTGGTACTGGTATACGACAGTCACATATAACTAGTGAGACCCAGTCAATTATTAGTGCTTCTGATAAATTTTTTTATTTAGTTGCTGACACTATAACTGAACTCTACTTGAAAAAACTACGTAGTGACGCTATATCACTCCAGCCACTATACATTGAGGGGCAAGAGAGACTAATTACCTACAATAACATGGTTAATGTGTTACTGGACAATGCCCGGAAAGGATTGCATGTTTGTGCTGCTTTCTATGGGCATCCAGGTGTCTTCGTCTACCCATCTCATAAAGCTATTAAAATAGCAAAAGGAGAGGGGGTTTCAGCTGAAATGTTTCCTTCCATTTCAGCTGCTGATTGTTTGTATGCCGATGTCGGTTATGACCCTGCTGTTCATGGTTGTGTTAGCTTTGAATCAACTTATTTATTATTGTATAAAAAGAAAATAGATATTACGGTTGGGCTAATTCTATGGCAGATAGGGATTATAGGCGAGAGTAACCATAATTTATCGTATAACTACAAATCAAAAATAAACAATCTTGTGGAGTATTTGTTGGCGTTTTACGCTCCTCATACATTAGTTTGTGTTTATGAAGCTTCACCATACATTATTGCGTCAGCACGAATTGAGTGGATAGCTATAGAAGATCTGGCATCACTTGTGTTAGGTACGGCTTCAACTTTGTTCATTCCTCCACAAATAACGCATTGATTTTCTTTCGGTTGCTTGCGGGGGATTGCTCAGATGTAAATATCGAAAGTGATAATCTGAAAAAGCCATTGCATCATTTTGATATTTCTTTCATAACAATCGGCTTATATGTCATTAAAAACTGGCATTGAGATTGTTACTATCTTCATCTTTTTAAAGATTAATCTTTTGTATTAAATCTAAGGTTTTAACCCGAAAACCGTATTAAAAAAGTTATTCTGAGTTAACCATTGTGCAGATATTGTGCACCGCAATCCTATTAACTGGACAATGCGTTGATAATCGTCTTCCAGGTCTCGCTTAAAGATATGTTCATGGTGAGCAATACGGTTGCGAAGTGCCCTGATATGATCCATCTCATTCTGTATGAAGATGCGTTTAGCCTGCTTGGTCATTCCGAGCTCCATATTTGGGAAAAGGCGGTCAATGTGCCCGTCCCAAATTCGACCATAGTGACGGCTGGTGAACATGTTCTGCCAGAAGTAAAAGCTCAGTTCAGGAATTAACTGTCCCACAGTTGTTGCGTCCTTACGCGCTTCAAGCAGTTCCTTTTTCCTTGCAAAAGGTAAGCTGGTCTCAAATGTTTGATTCCACGGCCAATCAGATCCATAAAGTGCTTCAAGTGCATCTGAAACCGCGTTTCGAATGATCACCTCGCACATCTGCAAAGGCGTCAGTAAAGCCCCTGAAATCAGACCGTTCCATGCATAAAGTGCAAGCGCTGACTTTCCTTGCTCAACTGCTGCACTCTCATACGTAGACATGCGCGCACGAGACAGCGCAAGGTGGACAATGTCTGCGTCTTCCTGAGTCATAATTGACATGTAGTCCCCCACGCGTGTAATATTGTTCTTGAGAGCCGCGGGTCTTGCGGGCGAAAGCCTCCTCCCGGGACAAAAGAATATTGCAGTACTAAAGAAACCCGCTCTGCGGGTTTTTTTACGCCTATCATTTCTTCAACCCTCCTTTTCTCGTCACCTGCTTGCTATCCTCTTTTGCTTTCAAAATTTCAGGCGCTAGCTCCTTCAGTCTTTTCACCAGCCCGGTTAGGTCATATTCATTGCTCAGCTTACCGTTGTTATCTGCTGAGCGAATGATTCGCGTTAGGAGTCCTGCTTCTTCAAGTTCTACCATGTAGCGTTGTATTTGCCTGGGACTCAAACCTACCCTGGTTGCGAGGGTTTTTTTGCTAGGAAACGGCTTTCTTCCTGCGTCCCACCAAAAATCTGCCAGTTGAAGCATAATGGTCAATTGCGTCGGGTTTAAGCCCAGCCTCTGCTGGCATCTAAGCAGCATTGATGGGATCAGGCAGAATCCTGCCTTCATAACATCTTTGCCCCATTTTTCATCGGCTACCCGGCTAGACTTGGCTTTGTCTGGTGGGGCAGGAACTGCTATTTCGGTGTTGTCATCTTCGTTTTTTGCAGATACAGTCATTTAAAAATCTCCCTGTGTTCGATAACTGCACTTTATACCCTTTCAACAACTATTTACATAGAAGCCCAGTAGGCATTTATGTCTCCACCCTACTAGATGAAAATGTCGCCAGGCCACCAGGTGCAGATGTCTCCCTAAATAGGATTAAGCGGATAACCAGGATAACCGTTCAACGATACCAATGAGGATATAAAAGGGTGGAGTCGGCGATGACCTATGGGGTGGTGATATTTAGGCTAAAAAACACCTATTTGCTGTTCAAGAGAGGCCACAAGAGCCTCACTGTTTTAATGAGTAGCTATAACGTCTTTGGTATATTCTCGTGATTCAGACTTCCAGTGGTGTATGCGAAAAACCGCTATCGCGGTATTGTTCCGTTAACTTAGGCGCACCACTGTTAACCAGAACGATGTGAGCCCCCTGTCTTTAGCTGATACAAGACATCCCAACATCCGTTCCTGCGCATCAAAGTTAAAGCCGTCTTTCGTGTACTTCACAAAACCATCTTTATCGGTGACCTTCTCCCCGTTGTTTAGGACACCTCAATGTTAGTCATAAAGTTGCGAACTTCCGCTGTTGGCACAGAGCTGACCTGCGCGCTGCACGATCTGCTTTGAGCGAAGTGAAATATTTGCTGGCACTCGAAGCGCGACACTCGCCCTTACTTAGGCCATAAAAAGCTTGTCGAATGTCTCAGGGCGTGAAGCGGACATTGAAATTGTCCGCAGATTAATAATTCTTTGGCCACCCGGCTTATCAACACTGCGACATGGTTAGTTCCAGGCGACAAGAGTAGATGTTCTGACACTTGAACTGCTCAATGGCGCTATGATAATGACGCCATAATAGTGGTAATGCCATATAACCCGATACCATACGCAAGGTGCGTAATCAGGCTTAAAAGACGCGCCACCCATGGACGAGGTGTACGGGAGGCAGCGATACCAAAGCCAAACGCGGGTTGCAAAATTAAGAACGGGGCAATCAAAGTTAACAAACCTGTTAACATGCCCATGAAGATAGAGGGGTCATGGAGCCAGACCCTTCCGTTAAGCAAAAGTGGGATAACCGCGAAAAGTATCCCAGTCAGATAATGGAATACCCAGCCAGTAAGATTCTCGCCTCGTATCTGTGACGCTGAAAGAATGGTGTGATGCCTTAATTTTCCTTGTGGAAGCCATAAAATCCAGCGACCTACCAGCGCATAATCTAATGGTGGAATTTTTAAAATGAGCTTTTGACATAACGACCACGAATCCATGACCAGTGTTGCTCCAATGCCCGTTGTGACGGTTTTGAAAAAAATGATGATATCCAAAGCGTACTCCTTCTTTTAAATGACATAATAATCAGTGTGCAACTTAAAGTGAGGTTTAAGTCAACAATGAAAGAACTGGATATCAGGGAAATCTCTGACCTTACCGGAGTTACCCCGTCAGCGTTGCGATATTACGAAAAGAAACAACTAATCAAACCTGTTGGCCGTAATGGTCTCAGAAGGCAGTACAATGAAAACGTGATCAATAAACTGCAATTAATCGCGCTTGGGCAGGCTGCAGGGTTTTCTCTTAATGAAATAGCGACGATGTTTAGTCCAGAGAACAAACTCGCATTAGACCGCGTTCAGCTTCTTCAACGAGCAAAGGAGATCGACGGCACTATCCGCAAACTCCAGTTGTTAAGCCGGGGACTGAAACATGTTGCATGTTGTACGAAGACTGAGCATTCCGAATGTGAAGAATTCAAAAAAATTGTCTCAAGAGGGCTGCGGCTCGTCAGGTAAATTATTCTAACGTCCCCGGGTTATGAGCTATGTCCGCTCCTGGCACAAAGCTGCCTACTGAAAGGGCGTATGACCGCTATGTGCCAGAAGCGGACGTTGCTGAGATCACTATGTGATCATCCACGATGTGCAAGTAAAGGGAAGCAAATCCACAGCATCATAGATTTTATCAGATGATAGTTAACTCGTTGTGAAGATTAGTGAAAATGGTATGATGAGAACGATTATGACTCAAAACCACCAAAAATAATTTTGAAATTTTATATAGGTAAATATAATGAATTTTCAGAAAACAAGAGTTGATATACATAACAATTATCCAGAAAAAATATTATTTAAGGCTGAGTTGGAATTTATAAAACGCCTGGAAGATAAAGGACTCAATGTTATTTTTTCACCAATTAAATTGCAGTACGATGAAGACGCCAGCTTTCAAGTATACTTAAGTCATTACATTGATGGTTTGAATACCCTACCATTTCGTCCAGATCAAACTTTTGATAATAATTTTAAAGTCATTGATGATGCTGGAAGGGCAATATTCCCAAGAGGTGGAACAAAAAAAGTCCTAGAAGAGTTAAGCAATAAATTGTCAATTAATCAGAACCTTGATTGGCAAAATATTATAGATATTTTAACCGAAAACATTCCCTTAATGACTTGCAGATATATCACCAAAAATATTTTCGAAGCACATAAAGACAATAGTTTTGAAGGTCGAAAATTTCAAGATAGAATTGAAAAATGCCTCGGTAAAGTTGAGTACGCACAATTGCTTAATCAATTTCCATCCACACCAACTCCGGCATCGAGCCCGACATCTTTAGAACATCTTAAAAGTGCTTCAAGTTTTATGAGACTATACCTCAAGGGTAAGAAGACTAGTCAAAGTAACAAGTGCTATCCTTCGAAGCTTGATTTAAGCAAAGCCTCAAATGTATTGAGCCATGCGAAAAGATTCGACATTTTAATCTCTCTTTTTTTATACACAATGCGTAATGAAAGGGCTCACGGCGCGTCTATAAGTCCATTTATTACGTCTAAATCAACCTTTAAAAGGTATGAGAGCTATTATTTTGCAATGCTGTGCTCATACATATTTTCATTAGGCGTTCTGTCGCTTCGTGGATTTGCTGGATTAAACTCAAGTAATATTCTTGATTGCTGCAGAGAGAATGTAAAAATCCAAAAACACTTTTTTAACTCGTAATTATTTATTAAATAAACCTAAAGCAATAGCAACAACTAGTTGAAGGATAGAAGATAGTCGAGTCATATTTTTTATTTCTGCTGTCCACGTAAAGTTGCCTGTTGATGTTTAGCACACAGTTGAGGCATAACAGGCGATTTCATGCCAGAAGCAGACATGAGCACGGTGTTTAATTGAGTGAGAACGGATTATGATAATTTTATGATCAGTGAATTGCAAATCAGTCTCGAAATATTTTTGAGAAACACATAGATTCTTCTATCCCCATCTAGCGACCATAATTTTCAATTAAGAAATAACCGTTATTTAAATAAATTGCATGATTCTTTGGTTTACTATGAATCATTTTATTTTATAGTTCGGTGAACGTCTGAGCGATCACCTTGAACTATTGGAATATACACGGAGTTACTAACAGACACTAGTTAGAAAATCTGCTTGGTACTGGTGTTTTGATTATTTTCATTGTTGATTCCTCAGATCAAGGCCTTTTTTTGTTTCTAATGTGTCTTTATCGATTAATGAAAACTCTTCTAACAAGTCGTTTATAGATTCTAATGACTTGATTATTTCGGATTCATTTAACTTCACAAGTCCAACTTTATGAACAACAATGTTTCTAATTTCATGTGCCTGATCTATCATATCAGCCATTTCTCTTGTTATAATTCCTTTGTTGTTGCATAGATATTTAGATTGCATCCTTATATTTTTTCTATTTGTATCACTCTTGTAGAATATATCGTTATCACTAGACGACAACTTGCAAAGTTCCAATACAATATTTGCCAGGTGATAGTACCTGCTAATGAAATCCGCTGAGTCTTTACTTGCAGCTCCACTGAAGTTTTCAGCTAACTCTTCTCTCTCTATCTCTTCAATATGTAGGTCACCAATGGAATCAAGTGCGACTTGAATTTTTTGACAAATATCATCGCTAATAGTACTTAGGTCATTTAGCTCTTGTTTTGAGATCCCTTTACAGTGCGCGATTTTGCATCTATATTCGTAAAGCTTTTCCCATTTTGTTCTTAAATACTCAGATTCGCACTGTACCTTTTTAGCGAAGTATTTTTCCCAGTTCGTAAAAGGTACATAGTGTTTCAGATCTTTAGAGGTGAAAGTGTCGGAGTCATCCTTTCCTTTTATTGTTTCAAAAAATCTACCTGCATCTGATTTTGTATATTTTTTGAATAGAAAATTTGATAATTGTATGAAGTCGACTTCATGTAAAAAGTTTGTTTTCTCTTTTTTAACTTCACCTCTAACTGAGTCGAGAACTTCCTTAGGAGTATTTGATTCACTCCAATTATACCCAATACTTATTGCCATAAACTTAGCAATAAGTTTGCGCATTAGATTTTCAGTCTTATATATTTTGGGATAACCTAATATACAGTATTCTTCACCAATACCATCATGCAAGATTATTATATCCCGCCCGCTAAATTTAGAGCATATTGTTCTTATGTCTTTTAAGAATTTTTTGAACTCATTGATTTCTTCACTGCTCGTTGCCTCTGCCTCTATTGTTAAGTCATAGTATATAGAATCATCAGTTAATGAGCCTTGTGCTAATTGGTACTTATATTGTTTTCCTGAGTGTGAAATTTTATCGCCTTTGCCAAATGATATTGATTTATGTGCAGATAATAGGCTTCTGAATGCTGACACATCAGCACATACGCAATCACTTGAATCAAATGTAATTAAATATTCTGTTTTCAATTTACAACTCCATATAAATTTTATTATTTATACTTTTTGTCCTTGATGTTATTTAGTATATAACAGCTAAACAAGGAATAGGATCATACATTAATTGTTAATATTTTATTATACAAATCACCGTGATTGCAATCAAAGTCTTGAGACAAAAACCATCTGTTAGTACTACCCCTCATTGGTGAGAACAATTCCCAGCTTCCGCTCCTCGCTCTCAGCAGACCTTCAGCGTCACGTGTTTGTCTGCTGCGTACCAAAAGCTAACCTTAATATTCTTTATCTTTAGCATTCAGTAAAACAACCATTCTACCGAAGATATGATTTATCGAGTATTATGTTTTATAATCAATGGATTATCTTAAGATGATGGGAACCCGATGAAAGCACTTTCAATCGTTTGGCCTGCCGGAACTCAAATCACAAATGGCTTAAAAACGCTGGAAATAAGGCGATGGCAGCCTGACGTCCGAACAGGGGAAGAGATATTACTGGTTGAAAATGAACACTTCCTCACGGTCGATGGCCAGGAGGAGGTCGGAACCGCCTTAGCTATCATTACATTGGGAGAAATCAGAGAGTTTAGACAAGATGACATCCCTAAAGCTTGCGCATCTTATTATGAAGCCGGTTGGCTAGCTTGGGAGATAAAAACAATCAAAAAAATTGAGAATCCTTTTCCAACACGCGCAGCACGAAAGTTTTACGAGATCGATGATTCAGTTCTTAACGCTGCGCGCTTAATAATAATTCTGTAAAACTCGGCGTGAAACGGTTTAACCGAATCAGATTTTATCTGTGTAAAGCCTCTAAATACCATTTCTAATCCAAGCATAAAGTCCGTTTTTCGCTCAGAGCCGTTCAATCAGTGTGTTGGATCCATCGGTTGAACTCACAGCTCATAACGGACGCTAATCACCTATAGTCACTGCGCGTCTTTAACCCCCTTCCTGATTGACATTAAACACAACTGCTCACCCGGTCACCGCCAGTCACGGTGCATTCAGCCCGTTCCTGGCGGTGCTGCGGCTTCCGCGTCAGGCCTTCCAGCTCCGCTTTGCGCCCGTCTGTCGTGGGGGCACGGCGCCGGCCGGTTCCGGCACTCTCTGTGAGTAACACTATGTCCCGATATATGCAGGGTGACTGTCAGCAGGTCATGTCAACATTTCCGTCCCGTTCCGTGGATTTTATCCTCACGGATCCGCCTTACCTGGTGGGGTTTACTGATCGGTCAGGGCGGTCTATTGCCAACGATAAACAGGGGGACTGGTTACTGCCGGCCAGCCGCGAGATGTTCCGGGTGCTGAAAAACGACAGTCTGGCGGTCAGTTTTTACGGCTGGAACCGGGTGGATCAGTTTATGGCCGCATGGAAAGCCGCCGGCTTTCGCGTGGTAGGCCACATTGTTTTCACCATGACCTATGCTTCGAAATCCGCATTCGTCGGCTATCAGCACGAAAGCGCCTATGTCCTCGCCAGAGGGCGCCCGTCGTTGCCGGAAAAACCGCTCCCGGACGTCATGCCCTGGCAGTACACCGGCAACCGTCACCATCCGACGGAAAAGCCCGTCTCTATCCTGCGGCCGCTGATTGAGTCCTTCACGGATAGTACTCGACCCCTTTGCCGGAAGCGGTTCGACCTGCGTCGCGGCGGCGCAGTTCGGGCGACGCTGGATTGGCATCGAGTTAATGGAGGAGTACCACGCGGCAGGGCAGCGTCGCCTGGCGGAATTTCAGCGTCTGCGTCCGGCGGCGCCGGTTGCAGCCTTTCAGCAGTACGGGAGCCTGATATGAGCAACTATTCAGACAATATTGCCCTGCGTGTGGACGTGGCGGCGCTGGCGAACGCGACCTATGAACTCCGCGAGCAGTTCCGGGCGTTTGAGAAAAAATACTTCTGGGGCAGCGACGGGTTAACCCGGCGCCTGGCCGGGCAGGTGGTGAACCAGCTCAGCGGCCAGATGCTGGAAATCTATAAACAGGTGAACGAACTCGACCACGCCTTCAAAGACTGACCCCGGAAAGCATGGCCCCGCATTTGAGCGGCGGGGCTATAGCCTGAATGCTTTGTTTGCCAGGGCGAACGTCAAAGGCCATTGAACAGGGCGCTGCCGTGGCTTCGCCACCGCGGCTGCCCGCTCAATGCGCAATAAACATGACGACGGGAGCCGGTGTTCCGGGACGACCGGGCCTGTGCTGTCGCGTGATTTTCGTGAGGTAGCTTCTCCGCAACCTGCTGTGGCCTGGATTTATCTTCCGCTTCCTGGTCATCGATGGCCGGTTCCTGATTTTCACAACAAACCACCAGGGCTGGAACCTGTCCCCCTTCGGCTCATGACCAGCAAGCTGGTCAATCGTCGAGCCCGACTACGCTAACCGGCAAACCGAGCTTGAGCAGTTCCAGGCGCAGCTGAAGGGCATGAACATTACCCTGCCACCGGCACAGCAAAATAAGGTGTCTCAGCTGCAAAACGAAATCGCCGCCTCCCAGGCTGACCAGAACAGCGCCGACCGCCCCACGCCGCAGGCGCTCTATTTTGTGAGTCTGGGCATTCCGGAAGAAGGGTTACTGCCCATGCTCGCCGATGCCCGCCGCTTTGGTATACCGGCGACGCTGCGCGGCCTGCTGGATAACGATTTTCGCAAAACGGCCTCGGTGATGTTTGAGCTGTCCAAGAAAGATAAAGAGGCGGGGGTGCAGATTGACCCGACGCTGTATCAGCAATATGGCATCAAGGCTGTGCCCGCCCTGGTGGTCACCTGTCAGGGCAACTATGACGTGCTTTACGGCAGCCTGCCGGTTAAGCAGGCACTCGAAGAAGTCGTGCGCCGGGGAGACTGTGCGACCACGGCGACACAGCTGCTGAAAACGGCGGAGGGGAAATAATGAAGCGATTGCTTTTGTCACTGTTGCTGCTGTGTGCCCAGGGGGCACAGGCCGATGCCGTCAGCGATGCTTTTAATGCCGGTTCCAGCTACGGAAAAACCAACAGCAGTCAGGGAACCTCGGGGATGAAAAATACCTCACCCTCGAGCGTCATTCCGGGATACACCGCCAGTCCGTCACAGAGCGGGTATTACGGGGGCGTGCAGGGCGGAGACGGCGGTATCAGTGACAAAGGCCAGACCGAACTTGGGCAGAACAATGCCGGACAGGCGATTATCAGTTCCGGCACGACCAATCCGGCGGTGACCATCGATCCGAATGCGCCTTTTATTACCAACGGCAAGGATGCTGAGAGCACAGCCGGCGCGGTCGTCAACGGTACTTACGATCAGTGTACGGACAAAGTGGTCAGCAAAAGTGTTTTCCAGAATTACAACTGCGATCGGGACATTAATTACACCGGGACATGTACGCGTTCGGCTTCTCCTGGTGGGCATTACGAAACGCGTTCTACGTTACAAACTATTAATGTAGATCCGACGTCGTGGGTTTATAGCCAAGACGATGACACAGGAATTCATTACCAGTTTTCCCTCCCAGCTGGGGCGACCTTAGTGAGTGGCTCTATTCGACTTCATGGCTTAAAAAATACAGCGACATACTTACACCATATGAGTTTATGGGGGAACGATTTCGCCACAACAAATCAGAATGGCGAATATTATGAGAACTTTAATATTAACGTGGCCGGCGTAGTCATTCCTGATACGGGCATCGTTACCGGCCTTATTACTTTTAAGAATGGTGCGGGTAAGACCACACTTATAGGTTATTACCAAACAGGCTATTTATCTTGGGAGCTGACCGTTCAGATTATGGCGACCGAACAGGTTTGGGTGCCGGAAGTGACCTGGTCTTCTCCAAGTTGCAATGTAGACCCTGCGACCAGCCAATTGACGAGCTCAACGTGTTCAATACCTGGCGGCAACCAAACCACGACTGTCAACGGTCAGGCACAGACTGTTTATAGCGACTGTTGGCAGTACACCGATACCTATCAGGTCAATGCGGCATCAAACGGTAACTGCAGTGCACTCATGAGCAACCCCAGTTGTACATCAGTTGCCACATCTTGTATGGAAACAACGAACGGCACCTGCTCCCATGTCTCTCAAACTTACCAATGTCAGGAAATTTTCACCTCCACGGGCAAACTCTGCGGCGGCAATTATCTGTGCATGTCAGGGGACTGTAACGACACCAACGGCGCCGGCGACAGCGGTTTTGACACGGCGGTGGCCAAACTCGCGGGACTGGCATCCGCCGGTGATGATGTCGTCAACGACCAGATCAACATCAAAGCCTTTACCGGTCAGGCGATGTCCTGTCGCAAAGCCATGGCCGGTTTCTCCAACTGCTGCGTGGACTCCGGCTGGGGGAACAACGCGGGACTGGCGAACTGCAACAGTGACGAAATGGCCATCGGCAAGGCCAAGGCGAAAAAGGTGGTGGTCAGCGTCGGTGAGGCGTGCAACCGCGCCGTGTTGGGCGTCTGTATTCAGAAAAAACAGGTGTATTGCGTGTTCGGGGGCAAGCTGGCCCGCATTATTCAGGAGCAGGGGCGTCGCGATCAGCTGGGTGTGAGTTTTGGCAGCGGTGATTCACCGAACTGCCGGGGGATCACCGTGCCTGAGCTGCAGGCCATCAACTTTGACCTGATTAACTTTGCCGATTTCTACAGCGACCTGATGACCAACCAGAAAATCCCGAACTCGTCGGTGATGGTTCAGCAGGTGAAAGACAGGATTGCGGCGCAGGTTAACGCGCAGGGCGGAGGGAAATGATGAAAACACTGTGGTTTGCCTGCCTGCTCAGTCTCACGTTACCGGCGTGGGCGGACGGTACAGATACACCGGCCGATGCGGTGGTGACACCGGCGGATCCGTTCACCGGCTGGCACTGGTACAACGAACCGAAGAAGCCGGCGGACACGCCGGCACCCAAACCGGCCCCGTCCCCGCAAGTGCCGGATTTTAGCAAGCTGTCACCGTCAGAGCAGGCGGCAGTGCTCAAGCGTTACACGAAGGAGGCGCTGGACCGGGCCATTCTTAACCCGTCGAGCGAAAATACCGCCACTTTCCTGCGCTGGCAGAAGTTCTGGACGGACAGGGCATCGATGTTCAGCCAGTCGTTTGCGGTGGCGCAGCTGGATCATCCCGATCTGGATTACAACCTCGAACACCCGCACTACAACAGTACGGCACCGCTGCAGCAAGCCAGCGACCAGGCCAAACAGGCACAGGCCATCAGCGAACTGTCTGCCCAGTACGGGATGTTTTACTTCAATCGGGGCAGTGACCCGATTGATGCGCAGATGGCCGGGGTGGTGGCTGACTTTGCCCGCACGCGGCATATCTCGTTAATTCCGGTGAGCGTGGACGGTCAAATCTCCCCGCAGGTGCCGGACAGCCGCCAGGACGAAGGGCAAAGTGCCCGGATGGGTATCAGCCATTTCCCCGCCTTATTCCTGGTTAACCCGGCCTCCCGCAACTTTCGTCCGCTGGCCTATGGCTTTATGACACAAGATGACCTGGCCAGGCGTTTTCTGAACGTGGCCACGGGTTTCAAACCTAACTTCTAAAGGGAGGCCCATTATGCAAAGCATTGTTCTTAATATTGAAAGCATCAGGGAAGGTGAAACGTTCACCGGCATTGAGTATGACGTTGTGACATTTTCAACGCGCCCCGGATTGGACTGTCATGCGCTGGAAAGTGCGATACAGGCGCACTTCATGGACGACATGCTGAACTTTGACTATTGCCCACAGCAGGGGACGGGCGATTTCATCTTGCTCTGCTCCTTCCTGAGTGTCGGTGAACGTATCGTGCCTTACGCGGCAGACCTCACCGACTAACCCCCCGTTTAACCCCTTCTTCAGAACCGAGGATTTCTCATGCAACTTTCAGCGCTCAAAACGGGCGCCGCAGCCGGCTGGGCTGCGGTCAGGCTCGTGCTCGATATCATGGTCATCGGGCCGGTGTTTATTTTCTCTCTCTTTATAGTGGTTAATGCCTGGCCTTCGCCGGGGGCGTTTGTCATCCGTCAGGCCGAAGGGCTGGTGGAGGGGGCCGCGCCGGGTAATGTATGGGGATGTGCTGCTCTCCCGGCGGGCATGACAGTCAATGAACGGGCGCTACCGCAGCCGGTCACGCCGTCACCTTACCAATGTGTCCCCGAACAGGTGAGCCGTGAAACCTATATCACGGGGTTTAATCACAACCTGCTTAATCTCTACGGGCTTCTCACCACGCTTTACGCGTGTGTCTATTTGGCCGCACGCTGGCTGATGGTGGGACGTAAAGGCCGGAAGCCCGTTGTGGCTTTTAGCATGGCGGTTCAGGGCGGGAAACAGGAGCAAAAACATGAATAATTTGCCCGTCGTGGCCGTGTTATTTCTGCTTGGCATCATCGCTAACTGCCTGAGTGAGTTGCTGGCCTACTCGGCGACGCTGACGCGACAGGTGTTGGTTTTTTCAACCTTCACCTGCCTGATCCTGTCGCTGGTCGTGCTCATCGCGTCTGAAGTCCTCGCACACCGTAAGGCGCGCAGGAAGAACCGGGAGGCAAAATCGTGAAACTGAGCCTGCATTTCCTTTTCTGTTGCCTGATGACTCCGCTGGTCGCGCAGGCAACCGTGGCCGACCAGATAGCGGCACTGGAAAGGTCCAAGACACAAACGAACTGGTCACCGGCGCTGCCTGACCTGGGGTTACCGCAGGCGCGTATTCCCTCAAATCATGCGCCGCACATGATGACGCTCACCGACGGGCGCGAGGTGAACCTGAACAATTATGCCATCGTGGTGTTTATGCAGCGGGGGTGTCCGTACAGCGCGAAATTCGACCCGAAGTTAAAGCAGTGGTCAGATGAGGTCGATATCAAGGTTTATCCCTATACGCTTGACGGCTATGGTGATACGTCCTTTCCGGTGGCCCTTATTCCCCGTAAACGCGGCGCCAATGAGCCGCTGGCGGGTGAAATCATGACGTTTTTTGGCAATGGCTTGCCCATCGCCACGCCGACCACGTTTCTGGTTAACGTCGCCACCCCGCGTCCGGACAATACCATTGCGGCTTTTCCGCTTTATCAGGGGGATACCGACATGGGCACCCTGAGCCAGCGCGTCGCGCTGATGATTGAGGCGGATATCGACAATCTGCCCTCCAATACGCTGGGGCCGGTGCCTTCCAGTCAGGCCATCACCCCGCAGTAACGCATGTCCGTTCCCCGACGGTAGATGAACATCAAGCCTGAGAACGCCATCCGCTAAGCGGTGACGTTGTGGTTATCCCAAAGGAAGAAAAAAGATGAAGACAACAGATCCGTGCGCACAGCCGGTAAAGACGAAGAGAACACCCGCTGAAAAGCTTGTGCTGCTGTGCGCCATTATCTGGTGCGGTACAACGTGGTGGTTTTTCTTCTGCACCCGAGCCGACACCGTTCCTACGTTTCCACCGGGTGCGGAATGGCGCTACTTGTCAGACCGGATGTTTTTCAGCCTGCCTGGGTGGTTGTTTACCCTACTACCGGTGTGGTGCATTTACCTGGATCACGTCATCAGTTCAGGGCTACCCACTCTCAACGGTTGGCTGCGCCGTTATGGAATTTACTGCGCTGCCAGTTTGGCAACCGCGTTTTATATTTTCACTCAACGCGCCTATCCGGATGTAGTGGCAGGGAATGAACCTTTCTTTTACATATTTGCAGGGTTACTTTTAGGTTTACTGTGTATAGAACGGAGCAAACGAAAATGAGTAAGTAAAATTTTAACGACTGCCTGATACTTTTAAAGAAATCAGGCAGGGAGAGCGAGATGTATTTTAAAGACCAGTGAGCGAAGCTGTATTTGAAAGAGTACTGGCTCTTAAGCGTCAGGCAGGCATCATTACAGTTATCATCTGTTATCTGCGAGAGAAAAAACTGGGCTTTGTCCTGCTGGTTATGAGTATTCAGGTATTTTGCCAATAAGATCCTTTTCGATACGGACGTAATATCGGTTTTCAGCAGAAAAAGCAGTGTCTGAGCATCTTCACGGGTTATGTGTTTTTTATTTTCGTACCAGCCATCTTGCACGATTGGGTTATCAGCGAAATTCATGTTGAGAAACTGACGTAGAGCATCACGACGTTGGAGAGATTTGATTTCATCAATAACCAAAGCGGGGTAAAGCTTTTCGGCATAAGAGAAAGGTTGCGGCTGATAATAAAAATGACTGGGTGTTTTCAGGTAAAAGCTTTCTTGTAGATCCGCAAGTTTCCCTGAATTGTGATTATCTGTAGTTTCCCAATACGCGATTTGGCCGGTTTGCTCATCACGGTAAGCCACGAACGCATGGTGTGGGGCATAAACAATTTCGGCCTCTTTCCCTGCTATATGCATAGCATCCATCAGAAGATAGACATTCAAATCACAGTCTGAAAAGCGGGCAGACCACCCTTTAGAGACGGCTGCAACAGGCGTGTAGTAAAAGGATTTACCGAGCAGCTTGTTAGCGCAGGCAAGGAAACGCACGTTACTCAGGTTTGAGGCGCAATCCCTTCTGGTGGAATTAAAATAAGCCTCAGTATTCCCATAAGCCTTGCTAGCCTTTTCTACCGTTGCCAGACCGCTTTCTTCATCAAATTTAATCAACCGGTGGGACAGAAATTTGGCATCAAAGGTGCCAGTTGCATCCCCCAGGGAAAGCGCGGATTTTTTGTAGCTTTTATTTGCGTTGGCTGAGTTATACGCGTTTTGTGCCATTGGATAAACGCTTGCAGCAATAAGCAAGCTGACCATCATGCAGGCTGCCGTCAGTTTTCTCAAATTTCCATCCCCTCATCGTCACAAGCTGATAAATGATGCACAGGTAAGGTGCGGGTGCTTTCACGTTATCGGCCGGATTTTCAATGCTTTTAACAATAAAGAACGGGTAAAGCCATGAAGACAAAAATGGTTCTGAAAAGGAACGATTTCCCTTTAGAAAATAGAGGGTATGAGCCAACCGACATCAATCCATTTCATCAGGAGGCATCACGATGAAATTTCGGCAGCTACTTCTGTCAATTGTAACCGTAATGGGTATGAGTACCCCTGCGCTGGCCGACGTACAGGGCGACCTGAACGGGTTTTTCGGCAGTCTGGGCTATGACGGCAACGTCTCCAAAGCGCAGGCCTGGCAGGGGCAGGCCGCAGGCTACATCACCGGTGGTTCGGTGTATCTGCGAAATCCGGTAAAACAGGTACAACTTATCTCGATGCAGGTGCCTTCCCTGAATTCCGGCTGTGGGGGCATTGATGCCTATCTGGGCGCCTTCTCGTTTATCAGTGGTGAGGAAATTCAGCGCTTTGCCAAGCAAATCATGAGTAATGCGGCAGGCTACGCCTTCGACCTGGCGTTGCAGACGATGGTGCCTGAACTGAAACAGGCCAAAGACTTTCTGCAAAAAATCGCCTCCGACGTGAACTCCGCCAACATGAGTTCATGCCAGGCAGCGCAGGGGATCATTGGGGGCCTCTGGCCCGTGTCCCAGCTTTCCAACCAGAAAATCTGCCAGGACATTGCCGGTGACGACAATATTTTCTCGGACTGGGCCTCATCCCGGCAGGGGTGCACGGTAGGCGGGCAGGGTGACAGCGTCACGAGTCGGGCCAACGCCAATGAAAAAGACCAGGTGCTGAAGAGCAAAAATCTCATCTGGGATGCGCTCGGGCGCAATCATCTTTTCGACGGGAACCGCCAGCTGAAAGAGCTGGTGATGAGTATCGTCGGATCCATCATTTTCAACAGCGCCGGGCAGGTGACTATCCTGACGCCGATGGTGGATAACCGGGATGTGATCACCGTACTGATGCGCGGCGGGACCGCCAAGATTTACGGTTGTGATGAACCCGACCTTTGCCTCGGGCCGACTGTGGCCAGCGTCACCATCAGCAGCAATAACGCGCTGGTCACGCTGGTCCAAAACATCATGCTGTCCATGAACCAGAAGCTGACGGATGACACCGGCTTATCCGACCGGGAAAAGGGGTTTCTCAACACCACCTCTGTCCCCGTCCTGAAATACCTGACCAACTCGCAGAGTATGGGGCAAAGCCCGACCTACCTCATCCAGGTGGCGGATTACATTGCGCAGGATTTAATGATCCAGTACCTGCAGGAGTTGGTGAAGCAGGCCAGTCAGTCGCTGGCCGGGAAAAACTTCCCGGAACAGGCGGCGGGAGAGCTGCGGCAGAACGTGGCTCAGGCACAGCAGCTGCTGGCCAACATGAAGCTGCAGTCGGCGGCCGATCAGAACGCGCTGGACGGTATTGACCGCAACATGCAGTACCTCCAGCAACAGGTCTCAACCATTATTTCAACGTCATATCAGGGTAACTACCGTTGGGGGACCAGCAATGACTGAAATCTATACGATATTCGGTGGGGACATGTGGCGGCAGGTGTTAAACGGCGTCGTCACCATTCTGGGGGCCGATACGTTTGATACCTTGCTTCGCATTGTCAGCACATTTGGCGTGCTGGGGGTGATGGTGTCCTTTATCAAAACCCGTGATCCGCGCGTGTTTATGCACTGGCTGGCCGTATTCATGTTTATTACGTCCGTGTTACTGGTGCCAAAACGGTCAGTTCAAATCCTCGACATCACCGACCCGGCCGCCGTGTACGAGGTGGACAATGTGCCGCTGGGGCTGGCCATGATCGCGGGACTGACCACCAGTGCGGGATTTGGGGTGGCGCAGTTGTATGATTACACCTTATCGCGCCCGGACTCGCTGACCTATACCAAGAGCGGGATGCTGTTTGGTTCTCAAATCGTGGCGCAAACCTCCAATTTTCGGACGCAAAACCCGCAGTTGGCACAGATGCTAACGGACTATGTCGAAAACTGCGTGATTGGCGACATTCTGCTTAACAACAAATACACCATCAACCAGTTGCTGAACAGCACCGACCCGCTGACGCTGATCACCAATAACCCGAGTCCTTTACGGGGGATCTATCAGACGGTGAGCGGGGTAAGGCAGTTTGTGACCTGCCAGCAGGCCGCCGGAACCATCAGAACGCTGATGGGGAGTGATATTTCGGTGGGCGGCGTCAGCTGGCACGATATGGCGATCCGCGTGTTTGGTAGTAAAGTGAATGCGGATGCGTTGCTGAGCAATGCCATGAACGACAGCTACGGATTTTTCTATGCGGGCGGGCTGAGTGCCTCACAGATTATGCGTAACAACGTGACCAATGCCGCCATCCGCGACGGCTGGAAAGGGTTTGCCGCCCGTTCCTCGGATACGGCAAACCTGGTGAATCTGGCCACCGAATCGACCCTGACCAAACAGCGTCTGAGCTGGGCGGCGGGCGGGGCAATTGCCTCACAAACGTTACCGATGTTCCAGTCCCTGATGATGCTGATTCTTATTGGCCTTTTCCCGCTGGTGATTGCGCTGGCCCTGGTCAACCACACCATCTTTGGGCTGAATACCCTCAAGCTGTACGCCGGCGGGTTTTTGTATTTCCAGATGTGGCCGGTGATGTTTGCGATTTTGAATTCCCTGGCCAACTTCTACCTCCAGTCAAAAACCGGTTCAACGGCGTTGGTGCTGGCGAATCAGGATCGCATTGCCCTGCAGCATTCTGACGTGGCCAATATCGCAGGCTATCTCAGTATGTCGATACCGGTACTGTCCTTTTTCCTGACGAAAGGGGCGGCCTCGGTGGCATCGCAGGTGGTGGGTGGCGTGATGAGTTCGGCGGCGTTCTCAGCCGGCGGGCAGGCATCCACGACCGCTGACGGCAACTGGTCGTTTAATAACATGTCGATGGACAACGTTAACGCCAACAAATTTGACACCAACCTGTCGCAACGTATGGGTCAACAAAGCCACCAGATGGAAAATGGCGGGATGCGCACCCTGACGGCTGACGGTCATAACGTCTATGACACGTCTCAGGCCATCTCTAACCTGCCGGTTAACATGCGACTCAGTTCACTGGCGAGCAGCGGTTTCCAGGAGCAGTCGCGGCAGGCACAGCAGGAGGCGCAAACGGCGCTCGATGGGTATAACCACAGTGTCACCAGCGGCTTCCAGCAACTGAACCAGTTAACCAGCCAAAGCGGTAACAGCGCCTCCATGACGCAGGGCAGTGAAAACACCCAGGCCACCAACGCAACACGGGGGGCGAGCATGATGATGTCAGCCGCTGAAAGCTATGGTAAAGCCCATAATATCTCTACCCAGGAGGCCTACAACCAGCTGATGGACATCACTAATCAGGGTTCAGGGGGAGCAGGCATGTCGGCGAATGTTAAGGTTGATTCTGGCGATCAGCTCGTCGGGAAATTGGGCAAATGGGCCTCGGGTGTGAGTGTGGGTGGTGAGGCGCATATCAATACTGACTGGAGACATACCTCGGGCAGTGCGCACGGTACGCAGGATACTCACTCAGAAGGGAAAGACTTCCGCCATGACGAAAACAGCCAGACGGTTAAGGATTTCCGCCAGGGCATGGATATGGTGACGTCAGCGCGCGTGAGCGAGTCTGGCAACCAGACGGATAACCAGTCGAATTCCCAGGTCGAGCAGTATGCCGCGACGCTGAACGATGCCAAAAGTCAGTATCATCAGTACACTGACAGCAGCACTAAAAGTCAGGAATTCAGCCGGATGGCCACGCGGGCCCAGAACGAAAGTGCCAGCCTGGATGCAAACTACAACCAGGAATTCGTGGACTGGACGACGGCTAAATTTGGTAATAATGCCCAGGGTATTCTGACCAACGTTAACTCTGCGCGGGAAGCGGCCACGGAGTTTATGGAGGAGCGTCTCGAGCCGGAAATCATGCAAAACTACGGCGCACGGACGGAACAGACAAACACACAACCTCTGACACCATCAAACTCGTTAGAATACGGCGCGGTCACTGCGCAACATACCGCAGGAGGTGACTCAATCCCTGCGCCTTATGGAGCGAGTGGGGTAGCCGGCAGTACGGAAAACGTCAATGGAACGACACCATCAGGCGTCTTTGAAACGACCCCACAACGGACTGCCCCGTTTGTGAGTGCGCCGGACGTTCACAGCACTTCCCAGGTTCCTGGTACAGGAACGGCGTCTGCAAGCTCCGATGAAGTCAATTTGCATAACCGGGAGCACCACGTACAAAGTGGCCAGCAGTCAGCGCCGGTGGCCGAAAATCACCAATCAACACAGGATGAAGCGCACCGCCCACAACGGAACCGGATTGGGGGTGCCGAATCTGTTCATGCTGATGAGGTGAACCTGCATAATCGGGAGAGAGATCTTAACGTGCAGGGTGGTCCGCCTTCAGCGTCAATGACTGAGAATTATAATTCAGCAGCGGAGAAAGTGAGAGCGCACGCGGAGGGTGCAGGTATCCCAAGCAACGTGGCGGCGCAGGTTACAGCACAAAGATCTGCGAATTCTAATGTCATTAGAGAAAATGGCGGGAAAATCGATCAAAATGAAACCCCTGTTCAGGCATCCAGTGATATACTCAGAAATGAGCATCAGGGTGCGGTGAAAAGCCAGCAGATTGGCCGCACTGAAGAGGACATTAGGCAGACTAAACCTGTTGTTGATAATTCTGAAACAACTGGATTTGAAAAGAAGGTGGAAAAACTTAGAGCAGCGCAGAAAAAGGCATCTTAGTTTAATATAAGGACGGCATGCATGGGAAACTTGACTGTAGAACAAGTTGAAGCAGATGTGAATTACCTAATGGATAGTTTAGATTCAAATAAACGTCTAATTCCTTCATCATCTGTACTACTAAAGAAGGTCTCATTAATTCCTTTATTATCGGTCGTCCTGAGTTTCATAAGCACAGTTGTATTTTATTTTAGTGCGGAATGGAATGAGAAAACCATAACGGGATATATGCATTTCCTTGCAACCGAAGGGTGGGCCGTGGTAGTTCCAACAACCATCATTGGATTATTCTTTGTTCTACTAACTTATAATAAACTGTTGATGTATCTTACTTTGCCTGACGATGTTCGAAATAAATCCATTATATTGCAGCACCTCCACAAGGTTACTAGCAGAATAATCAGTCTCTTCATTTTTTTGATGGTTTGTTCTGGGGTGCTTGCAGCGATGTCCCCTTGGTTTTGTTTTGCTATCCCCGCACTCTTGTTAGTTATGATGTTTGCTATGGGTATAGTAATTGGTTCAGAGGTAAGCAGATTGGGTTCAGGAATGGCTTTAGAAAAAATCAGCAAGTTGGTCAAAAATATTTAAGTTACATCCCCTACTGCCGATAACCCTTCTGTAATTCTAACGGAAGGGTTTCACCCTCCAGATTTATATCCAAATAGCAAATGTTTCGGGGCGTGCCTGCCCCATTTTTTGACAAGGAAACAGTAAATGAAAAACCGCAATTCTCTTGTGGCGGCTGTGGTCGTCTCATGTCTGGTACTTTCCGGTTGTAGCGCGATGGGCACCGCCATCAAAAAACGTAACCTCGATGTGAAAACACAGATGAGTCAGACCGTGTGGCTGGAGCCATCCAGCGAAAAAACGGTCTATATCCAGATCCGAAACACCTCTGACAAAGACATGAGCGACCTGCAAACGCTATTAGCACAGGATTTGCGTGCTAAAGGCTATAACGTCACGTCGTCACCGGACTCTGCCTATTACTGGATCCAGGCCAACGTCCTGAAAGCCGAGAAAATGGACCTGCGTCAGGCGCAGGGGCTGCTCTCAACGGGCTATGAAGGTGCTGCCGCAGGTGCCGCACTAGGGGCGGGTATCACCGCATATAACAGTACATCTGGCGGTGCGATCCTGGGTGTAGGACTGGCCGCAGGTCTTGCCGGTATGGCGGCAGACGCGATGGTAGAAGACACCAACTACACAATGGTGACCGATCTGCAGATTTCGGAACGCAGCAAAGCGACCGTAACAACAGATAACATCGCCGCATTACGCCAGGGTAACTCGGGTGTGAAGGTGCAGACCAGCAGTGAAGAAGGTAACCGCATGAAATACCAGACACGCGTGGTTTCTAACGCCAACAAGGTGAACCTCAAGTTCGAAGAAGCTAAACCGGTTCTGGAAGCTCAGTTGGCCAAATCCGTCGCCGGAATCATGAACTAACCTTTCCCCACTCGTTTATGCATTACCGGATGGCACACGGTCCTGTGCCATCCGGTCAGCCCTCTTGTTAATCAATACGTATCAACAAAGTTGACACTAAAAGTAGTAATGATACAGTATCATCATTGTTGATACGCGAGGGTGAAGAAATGGCACAAGTTGTCGTAAAAAAATGGGGCAATAGCCCGTCAGTCAGGCTACCGGTTGCAATCATGAAAGCAGCCTCTCTGAACATTGATGATACCGTTGAAATTGTCGTGGAAGAAGGACGCATCATCATCGTTCCAACGAGAGTAAAAGAATACTCGCTGGATGCTCTTCTGGCGGGGATCTCTGCTGATAATATCCATGATAAAGCCGATTTTGGTGCTCCGACAGGCAAGGAGTTACTCTGATGGTTTCCCGTTTTGTACCTGACTCGGGGGATTTGATCTGGATTGATTTTGATCCTGTCGCGGGACACGAGCAAGGAGGGCATCGTCCTGCCGTTGTCCTCAGTCCTTTTGCTTATAACAACAAAGTGGGGCTTTTACTCTGTGTTCCCTGTACGACACAAGTCAAAAACTACCCGTTCGAAGTGGAATTATCAGGAAGCCGTGAGGGTGTCGCCCTAGCCGATCAGGTGACCTGTGTTGACTGGCGAGCCAGAAAGATAACCAAAAAAGGAACGGTTGCTGTAAACGAGTTGGCTGAAATACGTGCCAAGGCTAAATCTCTTATAGGATGAATTTCCCCAGTTTCCTGTATTACGTTTTTTCAGGTTAATATCTGAATACCCTGTCTTCTCCATGCATAACGTAACAACCCTACACGCCACCCTTTAATTCTCCGGTGGCCGTGCCTGCTTTTCCTCCTGTGATATTCCGCTTCCTCGTCCAGACGCCAATCTCCGCGTCCGGACTGTGACGAGCGTTGCCGCTAAACGCCCAACTGAAGGAATTGCTCACGCAATACAAAAGTGCCCTTAGCCTGATGGCCTGGTTTACCCTGTTTTTCATCTGGAGCGCGTTTGTTCTCTGGCATCACGGCGTCGCCCTGCAGCAGTTCATCATGCACGACAGTAATTTGTACGCCTTCTCGCTGGCCTTACGCCAGACCCGCAGCGATATGCTGCCTGACGCGTTGCCGGTCGTACTGCTGATAACGTTGGTGTTGGCGGTGGGTGCATTTTTGTCGTCTGTCACGGTTGCCATGATAAACGCGGTGGCTTTCCTGTTCAGAACAACCGGAGCACTTATCCAGGCGCAGTTCAGTCATCGTTAGGGCATCGTAATCCGCCACCGTTGCACACTGAAGGCCGCAGAAGGCGGTGATATTTATTTGGAGAGAACTACATGTTTTTTTTCAGACTTCAAAACGGGTACTGTTCTGGGTATGGGCGCTAATGCTGTTTTCTGGCGTCCGGCTTATTCTTGCCGTGCCGCTACGAAGCCAGTGGGGCCCCCAGCAGCTCACGGCTGCGTATACTGCAAATCTTTGCAGCGTGATCGCGCTTGTTGGGGTGATATTGCCCCTGATCCCTGAGCGAAAGCGGGTTGCAGCACTTGGCCTAATGCCATTTATGCGTTTTGCAGGCAAATACTTGATGCTATCTCATCTGATGGTGGCCATCCTGACGGCATTTACTGCCGTGAGTATCGGTCTTGACTGGAGTATTCAGATTCAGGGAAGCGGCCTGTTCGTGTTTCTCGTAAGCTGCTTTTTTTTCTTTCGATTTACAGTTACAGATACCTTGCTGAGTCAGTAATTCCCCGGCGTTCCCGCTTAATCGCATGAGTCAAACCTGACCGCTGCGCGGCGGAATTAGCCGTTGTCGTTTCCTAAGACTTATTCGTTTTATCACTGAATTTCATCCCCCGTTTGTTTACCAACCATCCCTGAGCTGCCCGTCCGGGCGGCTTAAGCCTGCGCGTTTGCCGGAGCTGAACCATGAGTTTTACACCGAAATACCTCACGCAGGGGGGCCAGATGACGGCCTACCGCCTGCGTATGTTTGCCCAGGTCAACCAGTGGATATTGAACTGGCTGTTACTGTTGTTTTTGTTATCCACCGGCGGCGTATTTTGGGCTGTCACCTCCGCCGATGTGCTGAATAACGGTTTCTGGTACTGGACCGGCAGGCTGTTATCCAGCTTTGTGCCGTTGATGAACCCGAAAAGCCCGGCGACCTGGGATATCAGCTGGCACTGCAATAGCGGCGTACAGTTGTGCACCACCAAACTGACGCTGGGACAGCTGCTGGCTGACCCCTGGATGCAGTCGATGGGCGGCCAGCTGGTGAATAACTTAAAGCTGAGTGCCGCAGGCTGCGGCACGGTGTGTTTGCTGCTGTTCAGCGTGATTGCCTGGTACGTGGGGCGCATTGGAAAAAAAGAGAGTGAAGACACCTATCTCTCCGGCATGACGCTGACGGATGACCTGGCCAGTGTAAACCGGCAGCTGAAAAAGGCCGGGCAGAAGTCAGATCTGCAGATTGGTGGCCTGCACATGGTCAGGCATGCCGAGGTGATGAACTATCTGATCCACGGCACCATCGGCGTCGGTAAATCCACCCTTATCCGCTGGCTGCTTGACTACATACGTAAACGGGGTGACCGGGCGATTGTCTACGACTCCGGCGGCACCTTTACCGAAACGCATTATGACGAACGTATCGACAAAATTCTCAACCCGCACGATAAGCGCTGCGAGAACTGGGTGCTGTGGCGGGAAGCGCGGGAAGTGGTGGACTACGAGAACCTGACGGCCTCGCTTATTCCGGTGGAGGGGGAGTCTGACCCGTTCTGGGTGTCCTCTTCGCGTACCATTTTCAGCGATACGGCAATGCAGTTTGCCTCACATAGCGACCGCAGTATTGAGAAATTCCTGACCGCGCTCTTGTCTATCGACCTGAAAAGTCTGCGCGAATTTCTCAAAAACACCCCCTCTGCCAACCTGGTTGAGGAAAAAATTGAGAAAACGGCCATCTCTATCCGTTCGGTGGTCACCAACTACGCCAAAGCGCTGCGATACCTGCAGGGCCTTGACCAGGAGGGGAAACCCGAGTTCAGCATCCAGGAGTGGATGACCGACGTCCGGTACGACAAAAGCTGGCTGTTTATCTCCACCACGGCCCGTCATCGCAAGTCGGTTCGTCCGCTGATATCCATGTGGCTGTCGATGGCCACGATTTATCTGCAAAGCATGGGGGAAGATCCCGACCGAAGGGTGTGGTTCGTCATTGATGAAAAGACCAGCCTGCAAAAGATCCCTGAGTTTGCTGAAACATTGGCTGAGGCCCGTAAGTATGGCGGCTGTTTTGTTATCGGCATCCAAAACATGCCGCAGCTTATCAACGTGTACGGACGTGAGGTGGCCAAGTCTATTTTCGACCTGCTCAACACCCGTTTTTATGGCCGTTCGCCGAGCGCGGAGGTGGCGAAAATCGTTGAGGAAGAGCTTGGGCATCAGCGCCGTCGTGAGGCGCGGGAGCAGAACAGCTACGGCCTTGACCAAATCCGTGACGGTATCTCCATCAGCCGCGACAAGGTCAATGAGCCGGTGGTCGATTATGACAACATCATGTCGATGCCGAACCTGCGTTTCTATGCCCGCCTGCCGGGTGAATACCCGGTGGTGAAACTGGATCTGAAGTACCGGGCACAAAAGAAATATCACAAGGCGCTGATAGCGCGCGATTTCAAGGATGTGCTCAGTCCCCAGCTGGAACAGGTCATCAGCAAGAACGAACAGGCGACGCGCATGGCGGGCATTGTCTTCCCGACCGGCGACGAAATTCTGGAAGGGCAGAAAGCCGCAGAGGAACCGAAAAATGCCGGTCAGTCATCCAGCCCGGCGGTGACACCGCAAGCCGACCGGCAGAAAACTGTCCAGACCGGAAAGCAGGCCGATATCCCGCTCGTGTCCGCCGTCAGTCAGAGCACGCCCCCGGTTGCCAGGGGCGTGGAAAAATCAAAACAACACGACGCTGAAAAGCCCGAAACCGCCACTGACGGCGTGGGTTCAGAAGCATCCGAACCCTCTGATGCGCCGATACTGCCAGCGAATGTTCGCCCTTTCACCCCGCGTATGCGACAGGGTCCTCCGCTGGCGGAAACGGTGAAAAAGGGCGTAGCACCTGAGATAGAGGCCAACAAACAAACTAAACCTGAACCTGAACCTGTAGTACCGCAACCCGCCATAACGACTCACGCCATACCCCCTCAACCACACAACTCTGCCGCGCTGAAAAACCCACCCGTGTTGTCTGTTGCTGCCAACAACATGAAACCGTTGGCCGGCCTCAGCGCCCTGGAGTTGCTCGCGCTTAAACGCCGTAAGCCTGCTTCACAGGCCGACGGGGCACAAAGCGAGGGCGCCGCCGACGCACAGGGGGAAGCACCGGATCTGCAGATGGACGTGGAAGTGGATGAAAAGGGTGATCTTGTTCTGCGCACGTTGGGTGCGCGGAAGGAGTCACCGGAAAGCCTGGATGAGGCCCAGGCGGCGGAGTACGGCGCGGCAAAGCGTTCGCCTGATGGGGTACTCGTTTACCTCGCCCGCCATTGCCGGTGCGCTGGTCGAAGCAAAGAAACGAGGCGTTGACGTCCAGGTGGTACTGGATGAGGGCGGCAATCGCGGGAAAGCCAGTGTGGCTGCGATAAATTTATTGGTGAATGCGGGGATCCCGGTGCGTACCGTCAGCCAGTTTAAAATCATGCATGACAAGGTGATTATTGTTGATGGCCAGACGGTCGAAACCGGATCATATAACTATACCCTGTCTGCCGCGCGGTCGAATTCGGAGAACGCCCTGGTACTGCACGATGTGCCAGACCTGGCACAAACCTACCTTGCTCACTGGCAGTCCCGCTGGCAGTTAGGTAACGACTGGCACTCTGCTTATTAACGTTTAACGAAACATCAGCTCATCACTTCAATAATGTGAGCAGCGCGCCAACGTTGCTCAAGCCTGACATAAAGTTAGGTCGCCGATTTAAAAATCTGTAGTATTCTCTGCATATTCTCTTATAAACATGAGGAGGCGGAGATGCCAGAAGCTGACAATGTAAAAACTTCCTCATCGGATTCAAAACGCGCATATCGAAAAGGTAAACCGATGTCTGCCAGCCAAAGACAGCTGGCCGCTATTGCACGTAAGCGTGAAACGCATAAAGAAGTTAAGGTCTTTGTAAGAAACCCCCTTAAAGATCGCATGATTGAAATCTGCGAAGAAGAAGGGCTTACACAGGCGCAGTTTATTGAAGGTTTGCTCGAGCGTGAATTGCTTGAACGTGGTGTCTTAGATGTAAAGACTTCACATTCTTGATAGTTGGCACATTGAGTGCTAGATTACTGATCGAGTAGAGGATTTTTGGCTGGCCACGCCATAAGGTGGCAGGAAATGGGTGCTGAGAGATAGGTTCACAGGCCCATGAAAGCAAAAACCCCGAAAATCTTCCTAGGTTTGGCGACTAAGGAGAAGATAATCGGGGCTCACTAACACTGTATAGAGTTGTTGCTCTATGCAGGGAGTATAGATTTATGCCTTTTAAAGGTCAACTCCTCCGGCGCAACATAAGCGTTGGGAGCCGTGTCTGAACAACAGTTTCCGTTCTCACCGGTAGCAAACAGTGTTTCTGCCAGTGTTTATCGTCCTTCGCGCCGGGGTGAAGCTAACCGTCTGCGCAAAGGCCAGTCGAAGACGCACCGCAACAATCAACCGGCTTACACGGGCAAAACGCCGCGCGGCATGGCTGCAAAAGTGGTGGCCTGCTTCCGTCAGCATGACTGGCGTCGAAATGCCGATCTGATCGTGCTTCGCCGTACTGGTTACACGCCTTACTCCCGTGCGTCTGACCCCTCCTTTACCCCTAAACCTATGCGGATTACCCCACGCTCTGAGAGCCGTGAGGCGCTGACTTCTCTGTCTCTGGTTCTGGCCGCAAATTGTGACTACAGCCCGGACAGCGATTACCTTTTCGAAATGATGCTGCCGGTGGAAGAGATTGCCCGCCGTATGAATGCGCTGCACGTTTATGAGAATGGTCGTAAAGCCTATGACGTTCTGCTCCATGCCCTACGGGTGATGGAGCAACTGGACTACGTGGTGATACACCGCGACCGCGACGCCGATTCTGGCCAGAACAAGCCCATGCGAATTTTTCTCACCGACAAATGCTTCACTTCACGCGGCATCGCCGTTGAAAGCATCCGGGAGTGGTTGCATAAATATCGCCAGTGGGCGGTAGCCAGCGGACTGGCGGAGTCAATGCAGCAGAAATATCAGCGTCACCTGCTCAAAATGGCGCGTCTGGGCATCAGTATTGACCGCCACCATTCACTTAAAAACCGTCTGAGACAGATAAAACGCTGGGTTGTCAGCCCGGAGCTGCGCGATGAAAAAGCGCGAACTGAGGCAGATATTGGCGCCGTTCTTGACGAACAGGCGCGTAAAGTGCGGCAGCTGCGTCCCAAAAATAGCACGGCCACGCATGAGAACGCCTGGCGGCGTTTTACGGCCAGTGGTCTGCTCACCACGGTTGCGCAGATGTCGCTGGAAAGTGCCCTCAAAGCCGAGTTCCCGACGCTGCTGGCCACGGATGCTGAGACGTTTTATCAGCGGCTCCTGGAGCGCGCCGGCGTTCCACTGTCTTAACCACATTCCTCTCTAAACCTTTCCCCTTCCTGCGATTCTCGCGGGCCTGATGCTGGCATTTTTTCCGTTCGCGGATGCCTGGCAGGCTTCCCCACGTCTGTTATCCGCCAAAATGCCCACCGGCGACGGCCGAGGCGTGCACACGATACGGCGCTGGCCAACGTCTGATTAAGAAATAATCGGTTAAATTCGAAGAGATAATTCCCCCGATTTAGGCATCCCATTAAATTCGAAAACCCCTCTTCAGATGTGATTAATTTCGAACGTTACTTCTGAACAAAACAAGCTTTCTAAAGAAAGAGTACTCCTGAGCCAGCCTACGGCATGGCACCTGGAGTAGCTCCCTTCGCTCTGCTCAGGGCAACCACACCTGAACAACAGCATCATTTGCCAGGGCAAAAGAAGAAGTAGCACCCCGGACAAGCCGGGGCATAACACCTGTTATATTAGTTACAACATTCACCAAACCTCACCCACGTCAACCCCCAGCACCGAGCGCAAACGCACCCCCTCCGCCCACCTGAAAAGCCGCCCCGCCCCGGGCCAAAGGCCCGGAACAGAGTGGCTTTAAAAGTGAATGTTGTAACTATTAAAACTGTGTCGCTTTGAGAGGTGTGGCTTTAACTTTGAAGTACACGCTCGTAAGCGCCAAAGGCGCTAACGCGGAGATACGCCCTGGCTTCGCCAGGACCACTCCGATCGCGCATTTTGACATTTCATTGCTGTAAGCAGGATTGGTCTTACAGGGCGAGGGATAGGCATCGGTGGAATCTATCAAACCTGGGCGGCTACGCCGCGTTTCCGGCGACCCTTACCGATAGCGTTCCTTTCAAAATGGGGTGTCGCCTCCATGCGCTACGCGCATTTACAAACACTAAAAACCGTTGCCAACATAGCGTTTTCGTTCGCAGGGAAGCGCTGCAAATTCCTGAAAACTCATACCGGCCTGGAGCAGAACAAAACCCCCGTATTGTGTCATTGATACCACAAATGATAATCATTATTACTTATTGCTTTAGCTAAAGAGCAGGGATAATGTGCAATCACTGTATGCAAATACAGTAATTTAGTTTTTGTACAACACAACGGCTTTGTCTGCATAAGACATATAACTTACTAATTAAAGGATTGAATTATGGCTGAAGATACTATTAACGTGGATGGTAACGCTCCCTCTTTCCCTGATAACTATAACTTTGCTTCAATGACTGGGTACGACAGCCAACCGCGACCGACGACTAAACCTCGCCTCGTAAAAGCCTTCAATGACGGGACAGCTACTGCTCTGTTCCTGCAGCAATGCATGACCAACTGGGATAAAAACCCGACCGGTGTGGAACAGATGTTGTGTAAAGCTGCCTGGGCTGAGCAACAACGTATTGATGGTGGTCAGACTGTTTATTACACCGCGTTCAATTTAGCACCCGACCTGTGGGATCCTCACAAGCAAACTGACCTTACCAAGGATGCTATGGCTCCGCTGGCAGCTCTTTATCACTATGCGTTTGGAGATGGTTCTCCTTTGAGCGTTAGCCTGGATCGTCTTAGCTTTAACTTTAATCGTCAAAACCTGATACCGGTTGATACGATCCTGAAGACAGCCAGCATCGGTAAATTCGATATTAACCAAAATATCGGGTACGACTTCCGTGGAAGTAGCTATTGGGAGTGGAGTTATCTCGGTCGCGTATCTCTAAATTTGCGAGGCATACTGACAGTAGATGCGGCTGGTAACTGGGCGTTTGATGGAAAAGTCATTGGCTTTAGCGACCGCTATGATGCCAATAAAGATGTGAAACGCGGCAAGGTCGGGGAATTACTGACAAATGTGTTACGGCTGATCCCTGGCAAAGAATATGAGATCTACTTTAATGGGGAACATCCCGTCAACCTTAATGGTAAGCGCTGAAAGGTGTAAGTATGATGAGAAAGGGCCATTGGCCCTTTCTCAGTCATTGGAATATTCTACGTTCGACAGCACTGAACAACGCGGCATACCGAAATACTGCTTAGCTGGGTGAGTCGAGATATGAAATGGTACCAGCGCACTCATTGGACCGATCTGAACAGCCGCCATATCAACATGCAAATCGCTAACTGACAGGTGGTATTTAGCAAAAATCTGATTATCTGCTCTAACAACGTCTTTAATCACAGCGTTAGCGGCTTGAGAAGGTTGCAGTGTCAGGCAAGCTTCAATATCGGCACGTTTCCCCATTTCGAAATCAACATACAGAGCGCCAATAGCAATGACCATAACAGCAATAACCCCTAAGCCAATCTTTGTACCCTTGCTCATACTGCCTCTTAGATCGATAATCACTAGTTCGTTCCTCCATTAATAATAGTCTGCCTGAATCGCCACGGGTTTAACAGACACCTCGGAGTCATTTAAATTATCCTGAAGAGTTCAAAATTGAATCAGTTAAACAGGTTGTTGAACGTGGCCATTCTGTTTCCAGTGTTGCAACACGTCTCGATATCACTACCCACAGTCTTTATGCATGGATAAAGAAGTACGAGCCGGACTCTTCCGCCACCAAAGCTGGAATTGTGATAGGCCTGAACGTCTGCTGTGTGCCCAGGTTGTGTGAAAACTTTTTTGGCCGCTGAAACTGCCAAAAACAGAGCTGAAAACCGCGCTCATACGTAAAATTCGGCTCTACTAACCAGTCGATCAATTCCAGATTTTGCGTAGACGTGCGCACTTCAGTTTTTGGTCAGGGTTTTCACACCGCCTGTGCCAAAAGCGGAAGGTAGGCGGGGATACTGGCGTGCTGTCGTTGCAATCGCCGCCAAGAATGCGAGGTTGTGCTGGGCATCATTACATTACGGCGATGACTTCAGACTGTATTCAACAACGTGAAAAATTAAACTGAGTAGTAACTGAACTGTAACTCGTTGATGGTAAAGGGTTAGACCCCCGTGAGAAGTATCTGCATATCCTACTGGATATCACTATCCGATTAACGAAGGAGGATCTCACGAGCGTCTTTCATCAGGGTCAGAATCAATAGCGATTCAGCGTGACCGTTTATAGTAGCGCAGTCTCATCCCTTGCCTTTCATTGATGACCAGACAGAAATTAAAAACCGGCTTTGACTGTTCGGGGAAGCCCTTATAGTAGGATATTTTTCGTTTTCAAAACGGCCCTCTATCTTGCTTTTTTTATAGCTGGAAGATTTCATATTCACAACACGGACGTTATGGCAAATTCGATCGATGGAAAACGATAAATAATGAGGGTGATGCACGGATGGAAATTGCGATATGTGGTGTTGCAGATGTGCCGGAACTAGCCAGTCTTTTTGTCGAAATGGAGAATTATTACTTTGGTCACGGCGTTGTCAGCTATGACGATATGAGTACTTATCTTGCAGACAAAGTATTCTCCACCTACTCAGGCGTGACGGTTGTCGGCGCTCGTAAAAACGGGGTGCTTGTGGGGTTTGCGACTTTTACATTGATGTTCCCTGCGCCGCTTTGCTCCGGCCAGGCGTTTATGAAAGAGCTCTTTACATCAGAGATTGCGCGAGGTCAGGGGGTCGGTAAATCGTTGATTCGGTTTATCGCAAACTTTGCTATTAAACACGGTTGTTCACGCCTCGACTGGACGGCGGAGAAATCCAATCCCAAAGCGGGGGCGTTTTATTTGTCCCTTGGCGCCGCTCTAATTGAGGAAAAACAGTACTTTCGGTTGGAGGGGGAGGGCCTCGAAAAGTTTGTTTCACGTGTTGAGTGATCATCAAAATAGAGCAGATCTGATGGTGACATATGGACATAGGAAAAAGCAAAGTATGCTACGACAATCATGAGGTGCAATTACTTGATTATTATATAATAACAACATTCTTCGTTGCATAAATCTCTGTTACTGCCGTGCAGGCAGCTCAATTTAACCAGGAGGATTTATGTCAGTTACTGTTAATGAATGGATGTTGAAATATGAAGCTATTGTGCTGAACCGGCTTACTGTGGGCGAAATCAAGCCGAAAACATGGGGAGACTATAAACGGCTCATTCGCTTTTGTTCTGCAACGTGGGGGGTGAAACCTCTGAACGCGCTGTCTATTTCAGAGATAACCGCAGAAATAAAACAAAAAGCCGACACCGCGCCTTTTGCCGCCCGGCGGTTAAGGATCAATCTTTCCAATATGTTTTTAGAAGCACAGCGAGAGGGCGAAATCCCACCAGGACACAATCCTGCTTTACTGTCCCGCCCACTGCTGACCACGGTTAAGACCGAGCGCCTTCTCTTTAACGAGTGGCTACTGATATTTAAAGCGGCAAGCTATTGTGCGCCTGACTATTTCCAGCGAGCCATGCTGTTAGCCATTGTGACCGGTCAGCGGAGAGCGGACATCGCCAAAATGCATTCAAGCCATGTCCGGGATGGCTACCTGCATATTGATCAGCAGAAAACGGCGGAGCGTATAGCCCTGCCTCTGACGTTAAGACTGGCGTCATTGGGCTGTACGCTGGGTGAAGTCGTGGACATGTGTCCCAGTGACGGCTGGCTGATCCAGAAAAATGGCCAGCCGGTTCACCTGTGGTCTCTGACGCGCTGGTTTCAAAAATGCAGGGAGTCGGCAGGCGTAGAAGCCGCTGTCGGCAAAATGCCACCGAGCTTCCGGGAGCAGCGCTCTCTTTCGGAAAGGCTGTATCGCGAACAGGGGGTGGATACGCGTACATTGCTTGGTCACAAATATCAGCAAATGACCGACGGGTATAATGATATTCGCGGTAAGGATTACCGGAGATTGAAAATCTGAACCTGCGCGCATAGGCGGGATCCCCCGCCTATGCTTCTAATCGGATCTACTGCCCCTTCCAATAACTTTACCTCTGACGTTTTCTGCGAAGCCCTAATCACACCAGAGGAGAAGGTATCTTTTGGATCAACTCAGCGCCGTTATTGCGAATATTGCCGACCGATTTGGATACGGGATGCCAGGTGAATTCATCCGCTGATACTGCCCCTTCTGTAAGCAAGGTCAGGGCCGTGGAGGAAGTAATATCCGGATTTAACCATTGGTTCGCTTCCACAGCGCCGAGAACCAGCGGTCGACGATCATGAATATCCACCAGCCCCTCATTGCTCTGCGCGGTGACGATGACAAAACCATCGTCATCTGGTGTTTCTAATGCATCGGGGTGATAGCGCGCGATGGCTGCAAAAAACAACGGCGCGTGGAACCGGTGATAAATGAAATAGGGCTGTTTAATCTTTGGGTCAGAAGGCGATTTTTTCCATTCATACCAGCCGTCAGCCATCACCAGTGCGCGGCCATGTTCAAACAAAGGTTTAAACATGCGGCTGGTGGCCACGGTTTCTACCCGCGCATTAATCATCGGCTGCCGCCTGGCTTCTTTTGCCCAGGCGGGCTGATATCCCCACAGCACCGGATCGAGATGGAGTTTATCCTCTCGCTGATTAATGAGCAGAACCCGGGTGCCTGGGGCGACGTTATACCGATCGATAGGCACCTCATCGATAGCCAATGCGAGCTCAACGTCGGGATTCAGGGCTTCAATATAATGCGAACGAGGTTCGTATTGCGTAAAGCGTCCACACATTTTCGTTCCTCCACCAGAACCTTAAGCATAGACAGGTAAATAATGCGCGGGATCTATTTCCCCTAAAATTTTCTCATCCTCCCGCATTGTTGTGCCACCGCCGACACGATTAGTACGCATTGATGCTGTTCACTCTGACGAATATTGTCTGATCACTGTGATTTCACAAACACAGTTGTCGGGCTAAAGGGCTATTACAACCATGAATATCATTGGCGGATATAAAAGCCCTTTTACTCTTTTCATTGTAAGATATAAGGATATCTAAAAATGCCTGGATTTAACTACGGTGGATATGGTGATGGTACTGGTTGGAGCTCAGAAAGCGGCGGCGGCACGACTCCCGGAGGCTCAACCGGCAATAGTGGCAATAATGACAATAGTGGCAACGGCACAGCTAATCCGCAGCAGCAACAAATTTCTGCTATTAGGCGTGATCCTGCCGTCATTAAAAAATTGTCTTCCTTAATAGCCGCAGCTCGTAAAATCAATCCTTATGCAAAAGTCACAATTCAGAGCATTGCTAAAAATGGTGTATTGAATATTTCAGTGACGGAACTTGACGTAACGCAGGCAGGCCAGATTGGCCTTAGTGGCCTGGTCATGGGGGTGGATGTTAATGGTACTAAACTTGCCATTGGCAATCTAGCTACCGGCCACGCCAGAACATCTGACAATAAAAAATATGTTAACAACGCAGTCCCCACCTCAGGCGATGTATTTTCTTCAAGTGGAGCAATATCGTGGTCTTTTGATCCGAAAACGGGAACATATTTATCCCCTAAACCATTTGCAGACAGCATTACTATAAAAAGCATAACGATCACCGGCCCTTACACTTACAAATTGATTTTCGATTTTACGCCTGATAGTTATGTTATTGTCACCGTAAATAATGGTAATCCTAATAACATCTCAACAAAGTTTTACAACTGGAAAGGGCCTGAAAGTGGCTTCCCCAAAATTGCTGTTACTGCCGTAAAAGATTTCATTCAGTCAAAGTTGGCGGAAGAGCGTGATTTACTGATTCAGACAAGTGAGATGATTATTTCAGTAGGTCAAGAGGTCAGCAAAAACCTTGGCGAGAAGTATAAAAGTGTCGCAAATGAAATCGCTGCTGACATTAAAAACTTCCAGGGGAAGGCCATACGTAACCATGCCGATGCGATGGTGGCCCTGAACAGGGTTTTACAAAATCCTGGCATGAAAATTAATGCCGGGGACAAAGACGCGATTGTGAATGCCTGGAACCATCTTAATGCGACTGACATGGCGTATAAGCTGGGTTTCCTTGGAAAAACTTTCTCTGCAGCAGACGTGGTGGTTAAAGTGGAAAAAGTCAGACAAAAGACCATCGAAGGCTATCAAACGGGTAACTGGAGTCCTCTGATGTTAGAAGTGGAGTCCTGGGTATTAAGCGGTATGGGGACAGGTATCGCACTGGGGATCCTTGCTTATGTAGCACCGGTAGTAGCTGCTACTGTTGGACTCCCGGTAACGGCGGTAACCATCGCAGGTATTATTGGTATAAGCCTGGCTGCGTCACTTATCGATGATAAATTAGTTGACAGGATTAATAACGAGATCATTCGCCCTGCGCATTAATTATAACGCTTATATATTAATGAAGTCGATTTACAAGGAGCCCTCTAAATGAGGGCTTCATCATTTCAAGTTACATTGTAGGCGGAGCAGTAACTTATCAATGTGCTTTTTTTGTTGAATTAACCGTCTTGCAAAAAGCGTAAATAAACAATGAATAATAGGTGGTAAGAATAAACCCCGCCCAAAATATGATAAGAAAGAGCAGGGTGAGCAAGTAATCATTAGCGGACATCATCCTGAGCAGTCTTCCAGACTCAGTGAGCTCGGCATTATGAAATAATAGTAAGGTTACTATCCCTAAATATAAAACGGTAAATAAAACCAACGTTCTAGTGAGTAATGATATCGACTTATCCGTTTTTAAATGCAAGTCTTTATATGAAAAAATAACTAGAATTAAAGCCCAAGCCGGTGCTGTCTTACAATACGCGCTCATTACCGAGCTCAGTAAAATATTATTGACTGAGTGGAGTGTTGGAACGTTATTGATAATGGTAGGTATATCATTCAGCAGAAAAGATTGTGGGTTGTGCATGTAAATGGCTAGAAATAGCAGTAACGGGGAAGCTGTAATGAATGAAAAAATATACATTCTTTTTGCGATATTACTGTTAGATGTGCGGATGACGTTGTCACTTCTCATTTTAACCCCCTGTCTAAAAATGATTATCCCCTGAACTGAATAATTTCCCCGCCAGAGACTCAGAACATATTTAACCTGGACGAGGGATGACGCCTGAAAAACACACCATATATTGGGTGATTTATCGATCTGGCCACCTTCTTCATACCCTCATTTCGATGATATCACCACGGTCACACGTCAGTCATCCGGTGCGACAACACGGCAGCAATTTACCATCACGTTGGCTTATCACTTTGCTATAACTCACTACCCCTCGCGGGCACGCAGCATTTACCCTGGATTGAGCTTTTACACCGAAAGTGCGCAATTCCTTTAAGGGAGGCTGCAATAGAGCAGAGTCTAGTCACTCATTTTTACTCCTTCGAGATTCAACATTACCCCGTATAAGTGATTAATAAAGGGCTTATCCAGTTCCTGTGGCCAACGGGGTGGATCTGTCTGCAGTAATCCCAGCGTCCGCATCCCTTTATGCTGTTCGGCTTTCCGCTCGCAGTATTCGTCATCGGTGTATCCCATTGTCTCAATGATCACGTTATGCTCCCGGCCGTCTGGCGTTATGGCCTGAATAATAAAATCCGGCAGCACATAGCCTTTCTCTCCCTCGACGTCCACCTCAATATCAAACAGGGGTTTCAGCAGGGTGAGGTCGCCTGCTTTGCCTTTGAGCCATCTGGCCACTTCTGCTATCCCTTCCAGCGTTTGCCGCTCCAGTCCGCTGTCTACCGGTACCGGGCAGGTGCGCCGGAACAGGGCGTGCGCATATCCTTCACTGCATATTACCGAACCCTCAGCCCCGCGCCGAAAGGCCAGTATCACCCAGTAAGGTGGCCTCACGCCTTCCTGCGACTCTCCGTTGATGCTGACACCTTTCTCCGGGGCGAACGTGCGTTCACCGCCGTTCCACGCAAAGGTTACGTGCTCACGGCTGACCAGGTCCGACATGAATATTTGATAAAAAACCCGGGCTTTGCCAGCAGGCCAGTTTGCGCCCGGGCGCTCCAGTGCCAGCATCAGCCTTTCCTGAGCAGCTTCGCCCATCGCTGGCTGAAAGCGCACGATTTCCGAAAGCCGGCGGCCGCGGATAAACTCCTGCGCATCCGCTGAGGCCGCGAGGGCGTCAAGCCAGATTCTGGCCGTCTGGTTAGGCAGCGGGCTGACCGGGCTGAAGGTGTTCAGTCCCGCATCCTCAATGAGCGTCAGGAGGAGGCGCGCAAGGCGGGGACGGCGTTTGCGCCGGGTTCGGTCATCGCCTGCCGTCACCGGCTTGCCCGACGCTTTAATGGTCGTTTCCGACTCGTCGGCGGGTAAAAAATCTCGGTAATTGAGGCGCTTGCTGCCGGCAGCTTGCCGGGTTCCTGAACGGGTGGCATCCTCATCGCCTTTAAAGACCCGGAACATCGGACAGGACGGATCATGACTGTGACCAAATCCTGACAGGAACAGCGTCTGGGTTTCAGACATCAGCTTGGCACTGTTGAGCGCGGGCGTGTCGCCGGCTATGCAGCTGCACTGCAGCCAGAGTTCACTCTCACGCATTTCGTGAATAACGTGTTCCGCCAATGCGTGATCCGGCGCACTGCGCACCTGCTTGTGGCCGAAGATATTTTTAACGGCAGTTTCTTCTTCCTCAGTTAACCAGCGTTTCAGGGCACCTCGTGGAGTTTTTTTTCTAATGAGCTTCATGGCCATGTTTATCTCCTGTTCCTGCACAACGGCTTTAAAACACACTTTAGCGATGCGGCGTTTTTGCTGATCACCTCTTTTATCGCATTACGAAGCTAGATAAGAGTTCCAGAGGAGAGGAAAGCCTGTACTGGAATTTTTTGAGGAAAAAAGAACATGCAGTTGAATGATTGTAATTTAACATAATGCACATTATGCGAAGTTAAGTTATTGTTTTTAAAGTAATTAACTGTTCGCAAATCGCGTTTCCTTATCACTTTAAGTTCCATGTTTTGGCAACACTTATGGTTGAGCAGCAACTCTTCGCAGGTGTGGCTCAGTATTATTACTCACCTTACTTCGCCAATTTTAATTCTGTTATTAAAATGTGGCTGTTGAGATAAAAGTGTCTCTGAACAACCTGTCTGCATACAGATGCTGTTTAGCCATTCCATAAAGCTTTGTACCATCCAGTGACGATGAGCTCCCTGCCGATGAACGAACTGGCAGGTACTGTACCGGGTTTGAGAATCAGGAAAAAGTTGCACAAGTGTTCCGTTTTCCAGCTCTTCACGGACAAAATGTTCGTGAACCAGCGCGATCCCTTGTTGTAGGAGTGCTGCATTGATGAGTCCAAATTCATCATCAAAACAACCTCCGCGTGAACGAGCCTCCCCTTTTATATCATTAAGCGTGAACCATTCATTCCAGCCGCTCAGGTTGATATTTTTCAGTAGAGGGTAATGAAGTAAATCTTCGGGTTGAGAGATCATCATTCCGTTCAACAATGCAGGATGACAGACCGGAATGAGCGCTGATTTCCACAACGGGACACTACTCAGATCTTCACCTGATAGCGTAGATAATGATATCCAAATATCTGCATTCTCCATTCTCAGCTGCTCTGACGGCTGACATACTCTCAGTGAAAGACTGATTCGTGGATTCTGCTGCTGAAAAGAGTTGAGATGTGGTAATAACCACCGATAAGCAATGACCGGCACAACGGATATGACCAACTGATTTTGAACCGGTGGGGCAATCCTTGCCCAACCATTTTCAATCTCTTCAAATCCCCGGGCCACAGCATCCCGCAGACTGAGACCCGGGATACTCAGCATCAAACGCTTTCCGTGGCGTGAGAATAATTTGATTCCCATTTGCTCCTCGAGGTGACGGATCTGTTGGCTTACGGCACCCGTTGTGATGCACATTTTTTCTGCAGCAAGCTTCATACTTCCCTGGCGACTGACTTCAATAAAAGTCCGTAACGAAGATAACGGAATATTATGTGACATATAAATCCCTCTCCCAACACTGCAGTGCTAGTCATCAATCAGAGTATTATTTTACTGCTTCACTTTTTATGGTTGCCCGTACTTTCTCTGGACTGACAACCAGCCACACAGAAACACACACAATTAGTGCGCCGACAATAAACCCTTCATTAATGGTTTCATCCAAGGCCAGATAGCTCCACAACACTGCAAATGGCGGGATCAGAAAGGTGACAGTGAGTGAACGCAGAGGACCAATATCTGCAATCAGGCGGAAATAAAGAATATAAGCAAAAGCAGTACAAATTATTCCGACGGCAAGTACGCTAGCCCATACCTCTCCCTGCATCCAGTTAATGGTCGGTCCGGTTGTGGTACTCCAGATAAAGAAAGGCAGTAAAAATAAAGTGGCTCCAATCTGGCTGCCGAATGCGACAGTTTTTGGATCCAATCCTCCTTTGTTTGAGATCCATCGACGGGTCAGAAAACCGGCTACACCATAGCACCCCGTAGCCACAAGACATGCCACAACGCCGGCAATGGTCTCATTCGTGGAATGCGATTCTCCGACGGAGGTTATTATCATAATGCCGACCAGCCCAAGTATCACCCCACCCCATTTTCTTTTTGATAGTTTTTCGCCAAAAAAAGCAAATCCAATCAATGCTCCCATTAATGGTGTGGTTGCATTGAGTATGGCCGAATATCCGGCGGGCAGCCATCTGGCGGCAAGGCAATACATAAAGAATGGTAAGCCGGAATTAATCACACCTAAAATAAGAGATGATTTAAATTTACCGTCGAAGTTAAATGAGGATTTAATAGAAAATAAGATAACTGCAAGTCCGACAAAGCCAAAGAACACGCGTAAAAAAGCGGTGTTAATCGCACCGAACTCAGGCGCTGCGATTCGCATAAATAAAAAACTCGCTCCCCAGATAGCAGCGAGAAGTAATAATCTGATATAGTCTGAAATACGCATTTTTACACCTCTTTTTATTAAAAGAAAAATGTTGTATATATATTCAAGTTTAATAAAGCTTAAACATAAAAAACTTTAAAAGCATGTCAGCACACAGACAAACAAGTTTTTCTTTTATGATTAAGTTTAACTAATGCGTATAATCGGACTAATTATGAAACTTCCACCTTTACATGCACTTATGTGCTTTGAGTCAGCGGCCAGGCATTTAAGTATGAAAAAAGCTGCTGAAGAATTGTGCGTCACCTCCAGTGCGATCAGCCAGCAAATTGCGAAACTGGAGGACATGACCAACATACGCCTCTTTATACGCAGTCCCCGAAGTCTTGAGCTAACCGATGAAGCCCGAATCTATCTGCGCGCGATCCGCCCGGCATTCAAACAGATAGCTGAAGCGACACAGCGACTGATGAATGAAGGAAAACCAAATAAAATTACCATCAGCTGCACCAGTGGTTTTGCGATCCAATGGCTGTTGCCACGTCTGCCGGGATTTGAAAGGGAGAACCCAGGCGTTGAGGTGCAAATCAGCACTACTAACCGACGAGTGGATTTATTATCAGAAGGGATCGACTTCGCTGTCAGGCATGGCACAGGTCGTTACCCCGGTCTGGAATCTCAGTGTCTTCTGAATGACCGCCTGCGCCCTGTATGCAGTCCTCGTCTTATACCTCAGGAACAGCCTCTCTCTTCACCGCTTGATATCACGCGATATACGCTGCTCCACGATGAACATCGAATGGACTGGGCCGTCTGGTTTAATGCTGTGGGTATCCCAAGTGCCGACACAGATAAAGGTCCCGTCTTTGTCGATTCAAACGGCGTACTTGAGGCAGCGCTGGCAGGGAAAGGTATCGCCCTTATCCGCAGTGTGCTGGTTCGGGAAGAACTGAAAAATGGGACACTCATCAATCCTTTGCGAGTGGCCATTGATTCGCCAATCGCGTACTACCTGGTATATGACGAATCGGCCATTTTACAGCGGATGAACAGACGATTTAGAGACTGGATCATCGCCACAGCAGTGGCGGAAGAGAATGAATACCCCGCCTGACCTGCCTACATAAGGAGAGCGCCAACCGGGGTTCTCTGTCTTTTTAGTTTAGAAAAAATAAACCTTGGTTTAATTTATATCATTTGCGAAAACCCATCATTTAATTAGATTTTATTAGCGAGTTAACTTTTTCTAACTCAATTAAGCCCGATGATTTATTTACTGTAATCATGAGGAATTAATATGGCTGCTTTTGAAATATTTCGTCCGATGCGGTGGGATAAATTAGTTCACGAATATGACCTTGACGGCTCCCGTCTTTTACCCTGGGAAGGTTATCCTACTCCGATTGGAGCAGGATGGTGTGTGGTTCGGCCTCATACACAAACACAATCTCATACACAAATTGATCAGGAGTTTTTTATTGGCATTAAAGGCAATGCGAAACTTAAAGTCGGCGATGAAATATTTCCGTTTACATTCGGAGATATCGCGGCAATTCCTAAACATACCGACCATTACGTCATCAATGATACGGATGAAGATTTCCATTTTTACGTTATATGGTGGGATGAAAATACGGCCAGCAGTTTTCTTAAAGAGCATGCTGAAATAGGAGATACATTATGAGTCGTTTTTTGGTCACCATTACCCCTCCCACACCTAATGGCGATCTGCATATTGGTCACATTGCCGGGCCCTTTCTGAGTGCCGATGTTTTTACTCGTGTTCAGCGGCAGCAGGGGCATGATTGCGCCCTGGTTTCTTATTCAGATGACTACCAGTCATATATGTTGCGCCGGGGCATTGAGCTGGATCGAAACCATCAGACCTTGGCAGAAGAAAACACTCGAAAAATTTGTGAAACGTTGGATTTGGTCGGTATTCATATTGATAACTGGATGCAGCCACAGCATAACCGCTATTTTCTGGACGCGGTAACTGAAGTTTATAATGCCGCCTATCATGCCGGCGCTATTTATTCCAAAACCACTCCGGAGCCTTACTGTTCTCATTGTGATAAATGGGGTTATGAAGCATTTGGACGCGGGCTCTGTAACCACTGTGGTGTAGACTCAGATGCCAGTCAATGTGAAGGATGTGCGCATACACCTGATGCTGCCAAAATGGCGGAATTTCGCTGTAAGCTTTGTGGTGGAAAAATGGCTTTCATCCCCGTTGAACGTGAATTCCTGCAGTTGTCTGCCTATCATAATTTCCTCAAACAGCTGTTCAACAACAAATCTCTTCGACCACCTATGCCACAGTTTCTTAAGGAAGAATTTGAGCTGGGTCCTCTGGATTGGGGAATCACACGCCCACATGACGGCGGTCTTGATTTGAAATCCGACGGCACACGACGTATTCATACCTGGTTTATGGGACTGGCCGGATATCTAGCCTCTTTCCGGGAATTACTGGCAAAAACGCCGGATGGTGAAAAACGGTTTGAACAATTCTGTCACTCTGGCCAGGGAAAGATGATTCATTTTCTTGGATACGACTGTGCTTTCAGCCACCTGATCGTCTATCCGGTATTGCTTTCAACCCTAGATACATACCGCATAGAACAGGAATTCTATTCCAATCATTTTCTGACGCTGAAAGGAGGCACTCTCTCTACCAGCCGTAACTACGCGATTTGGGCACGAGATATTGTTAAAGATTACGATCAGGACAGTGTTCGATTCTATTTGTCTCTTCTGGCTCCGGAAGCGCATGAATCAGAATTTGACCTGGAGAAATTCACCACCTGGCGAAATCAAATTTTTCTCCCAACGGTAGACCAAATACATGAACGTCTTAAGGAAGAGATCGGTAAGAGTGCCAGTCTGAACCTCCCTGCTCTGGATATGCAGGTTATCCGACGACTTGTGCAACGCTGGTACCATGCGGCTTCACCCACACATTTTTCGATGAAATCGGTAGCGAAAATTTGTGAAGATGTCCTGGATATCATTCGCGATCGTATTGCACTGGGGGCTGCCATTCGCTCGTATGCTGCTTTACTCAGTTTTACCGGCCAAAGCATTTTCCCTGAACTTTCTCGAACGCTGCAGGAGTCATCAGGTCTGAGTCGCGAAGAAATTTTCCAGCAAATCGTATCCGCTTCCTCCGTTGAGTATGAAATCTGTAAGCATTAAGTGAGCACCGTATTGACGATTATTTATTGGTGAGATCTACGTTCCATGGCAGCAGTTCCGCCACTTTGTTGCTGGGCCACTCCGGCAGTACGCTCAGGACATGGCGAAGGTAGGCT